>NZ_JBNPMC010000022.1:0-57720 GCF_050313795.1 Bariatricus sp. SGI.154 | reverse complement strand
GTGGATTTTTAGTTGCCAAATCTGGAGGGTAAATCTTCCGTATTTATCATTTGATGTAATCTCTTTCTCGCAGTATCAGTAGTCCATTTGTCATTCCACGGTTCTGCATTGAAAGTTTCGACATACGACTCTGCTAATTCATTTAGATGATTTAATGTAATTTCTTCATAATTTAAATTATTCATTGTTTCATATATCCCCGTTTCAAATTCTGAATTTTTATTTACTGGTTTTCATATTGTATCGGAACATACGGAAGTATCCCCTAAGTGATCTCATCAGCATAATGAATCTCCGTATGTATCACGGAGCGATAGTCCGCTGCAGTTGCTTTAATGCATGGAAAGTCCTTACATTTCTTACATTCTGATAGACATTTTTGAGATGCGCATTCTTTCGCATTACACAGATCATCTTTGCAATAACATTGATTACTATAACAACCTTCACAACGCATACTCCAATCCGTTTGTCCCCACATTTTAACTAATTGATGTCGTAAATAAAATTATTTTTAAGCAAGTCGAGCAACTCTATATTAGTGCCATGTTTTAAAACATAATCGAAAACATTCTTCCTCTGAAATGCCGCCAATACTAATTCCGAATCCAGCTTAGGCAGCACCTCTGCCAATTTTCGTTTTGTAGCTGCATTCATTTCCTTCAACTTTCTGGTATCTGCTCTTTTTCTTTCTGCATCTTTTAGCGGATACCCACTTCCAAATGGTCCATCAAAGAGTTTGTCCAATGTACTCTGCAGATTAATTTCTCCTGACCATCCAAAATTCAAACCAAGCGGAAAGGATACTGCATTCCCATCATTAATTCTCCCGAAAAGAAATGCATCCGCAGGATTGGCAACATATCCACACAAAACACCTGGCAGACTGTTACAAGCGAGCGTCATCCCCTGTCCGGAGGAACAGCCAGTTACAGCAAAATCTATTGCTCCACTTTCTAATAGCAAACTAATCATCAAGGCAATTTCTATGTAAGAATACGTAATTTCTTCCTCTGGAAACACACCAAAATTTATTACTTCAGATTCCTGATTTCTCACCGCTTTTACAACACATTCATATAACAATGTATTTTTCTCTTTTTGAGAACTAGCCTGAATCACCGCAATTTTCATCTTATTGAACCTCCATCTCTGCATCTCGCTCTAATCTTTTGCTCGCTAATTTGTAAACCTGCTGAACTTCTTTTAATGATAAATCCCAGGTGTCTAATTCTTTTGAAATAAGTTCCGGAAATTTCTTACTGATATCTTTTAATGCATTTCCTACGGATTTACGAGCATATGCGCTTTCGTCCTCTTTGCGCGCAGACAATATATCAATTGCCACTTGAGGATGATCCTTAAAATAAGGTCGGCTTGTCCATACTCTTAATCCTTCAGTAACAGCTCTGCGGACATTTGCACAATCACTGTCCAGCCATTCTTTCAGAAGGGGCAACGCCTTCTCATAGCCGATAATCTTACAATGATTATCGAATGCCATGGACAATATTTCCTGCACTTTCCAACTTTCGTGTTGGCTGACCACATTTTTAAGAAAAGATAATGCTTCTTCATATGCATGCGCAGAATATCCCAATAAGAATACACCAACTTCCTGTATTTGAAAATTATCCGATTGATAAAGTTCAAGCCCCATGTTATAGCATTCTTCCAAAGTATGCTCTTTATAGTATTTTTTCGCCTCTGTTTTTACTATTTTTAAACTATCTCTTTCTGGTATTAATTCCGCCAAATATAACATATAATTGTTCATAATCACTTAAATCCCCCTTTTTAACTCCAAATCACAATACAAAATGACAACTTAAATAGTGTTAACTAAAACAAAGTCAACTGTTCATACTTCTCTGGAAATTCATGCAAATACTGAAAACAAGCATCCATATCACAGATAATCCCATTCGTACGGCATTTATCCCGGAATAATTTCATTAATTCCCGACTCCGATCACTTGGAAGTTCATAAGCATATCCATATCTCTGATGATATCTTTCTCTCATACCTGGGAAATGTCTATCTAATGCTGCATAAAAATATTCCCTGTCACCCTCACGCAAGGTCAATCCCATCCCGAAACAGATAATCCCATATACTTTTGCCTGTATACAGTAATCCAGAATGCCTTCGATATTTTCCCTGGTGTCATTTATATAAGGCAGAATGGGTGACAGCCAGACCACCGTGGGAATTCCGTTTTCGTGGAAGACCTTTAATGCCTCCACCCGCTCTTTTGTGGTACAGACATTCGGCTCTAAGATTTTACATAGTTTCTCATCATAGGTGGTCAAAGTCATCTGAACAACACATTTTGCCTTCTCATTAATTCGCTTTAATAACTCCAGATCCCTAAGAATCCGATTCGATTTGGTCTGAATTGTTACGCCATATTCATAACGGTCTATGATCTCCAAACATCTTCTTGTCAGATTCAATTTCTCTTCACAATGCATATACGGATCACACATTGCGCCCGTTCCAATCATACACTTCTTTCTCTTGGAACGAAGCGCTTTTTCTAACAATTCCGGTGCATTCTGTTTAACTTCTATATCTTCAAAAGCATGCTCGAAACCATAACATTTACTCCTGCTGTCACAATAAATGCATCCATGCGTACAACCTCTATAAAGATTCATGCCATTCTGTGCGGACAGGATTCCCTTCGCATTCACAAAATGCATACTGCTCCCCCTTCCTCCCTGATATTTTAATACATCTTTTTCACATTTTCATTACACTTATCCGAATGCTGTCGGCCATCTGTTTTCCTACAGTATAATCATCAACACAAAAATCCAAAAAATCAGTTTAAATACTTGTTCAGCATCTTCTCCAATTTGCAAGATTCAAAATCAACTTCAATCCAATCCATATCAGTACCACCAAATAAACTTGTCAGTTTCTCAATGGTTGTATTAAAAGCGTGATGCCGCCGCCCTTGCCTCTGTTCATATAAATTGGTATTCCTGCTCCGGATAATGTCTCCACATCCCGATAAATCGTTCTGACGGATACTTCAAAACGGTCTGCCAGTTCTTTCGCTGTAACCATCTTTTTATCCAGGAGAATATATATGATTTCAAATAAACGGTTAATCTGCATCTCGTCCCTTTCCTCTTATGGGCCGATAAATAATAATATTATCTTGCATATAAATCCCATTCTGACATTTCCCATCTTGAAATGATATTCTATATCCATTATATAGGTTATAACATGACAAGTACATGTCATATTATCTGTTTTTAGACAAAAAATTTACAATTGAAACTATACCTACAGACATGCCACTGGCAGTTCTCTTGAGATGCTTTTGCAGTATAAAAATAGCGACATCCATTTCAGAACACCGCCTTTTTATTAAGAATTAACACCTAGCCATTGCTTAATTATGTACTCTCAATCCATACCGTCCTGTAATACACGAAGCCTTGTAGCGGCAGATGTTTTTTCTAGTATTTTTTCTTTCATCCGATCATAATATACAACCTGCCTCATTGTTGCAATCACCTCTGATATTCCTATCTCTTCTTCGGTTTTATCGCATTCTATGCCCAACACCCTCTTAAGATTATACTCAAGCCACTCAAGCCGCCCATAATTCCCATAATACAAACATTCCCAATTATCAGGCTTCAGACCACCCCCTGCAAAATATGCTTCAATAAAGGCTTCAAACAGTTTAAAATTGATATTACACTCACTATATCCCGACCAGCACAATGCCAGTTCATACATTTCGATGAACGGGCTCGTATATGTAAGACATTCCAGATCAATAATCCGATATTCCATACCTTTCCATAAGACATTCTTACAATCCATATCATTATGGCAGATCGTAACGATAGGTGGAATCTTTTTAATTGCAGCATTTCCTTTTTCCTGACTTTCATAAAGCAGAGAAAGATGATCCTTTAAAAGAATATATATCTCTTGATTTTTCTCCTTCATCTGATCCAGATAATCATTCCAGTCGATACGAATCTCATCTCTTCTATATGGCTCTTTCCTAATGTCTATCTGATGAATTCTTGCAAGTTCCCTTCCAATTCTAATACAATGCTCCTTTGATATTTCCTCTCCGTGCAAGGCTTTCCCATCATACCATTCAAAAATATAAAAGAACCGACCTTCCATCTCCTGCATTTTCTGATTATTGAAAATGATCGCTGGAAGGATAGGAATGCTATGCTTCTCCAAACGAAATTCTAATTCTTCCGCAATTCGATAGTTTTCCTTTGCGCTTTCTCTTTCCATAATATGTGGATTTAGTAATTTGACTGCGTATTTCCCACTCGTAGTAGATATCCCGTACATCTTATGAAGAAAGCCCCCGCTTAAAATAACTGGTTCAGAAAGCATTTTTCCAAAATTATATTTATCACAAATTTTTATTAGTAAATCCATAAACTCTCCTTATAAAATTGCAATTCTATACTCAATCATTTTCGTCTCCTCCTATAGGTTCTTACAATGCCATTCTCCATCGAACCAATGATAGTTCTCTGACAGTTCATCCTTCTCAAATATCTCCATCATCTCTTGAAATCCCTCTGCAAGTGCATATCGACTAATATCTTTCTTATCAATCCAAAACACGTTTCCCTCATCCGAAGATATCACTTCTCCCTCAAATACATCCGTCTTAAAGCAGAACACAATATACCTTCCGTTCCGGTACGGGAACTGTTTAATTCCACACAATCTCAATTCTGAAACATCCAGTCCCGTCTCTTCCTTCACTTCCCGGATCGTAGACCTGACAAAAGATTCTCCTGCTTCTACGTGCCCTCCTGGGAAAGTAATCCCGGGCCAATCCAGATTCAACCGCTCCTGCACTAATATTCTGTCGCCATCAAACACCATACACATATTCGTCAAAACTACTTCCTCAGTTTTTGCCATAATTCCCTGCTCCTAATGATTCCTATCCATATTCAGTTGCTTTTTCGTCAATTATCTGCCCTTAATTATATCCTCAATCACACCCTTAATCAATCCTGCTTCTTACCTAATCTTCCAGTTGTAAAATATCAAGCAAGGAGCGGGTATATGCCCGGCTTCCAACCGTCCATACACTCGCTCCTTGCAATAACTTTCGACAACAAATCTATATTATTCCATCTTCGCCACCGCTGCCTCAATGGCTTCTTTCATAATTCCCATCAATTCATCCACCTGCTCCTTCGTAACAATCAACGGTGGAATCATACGGTTCACCTTGTCTCCAATCGCCGTAATCAATGCTTTTCTGGCAAATACTTCATGCTTAACCTCTACTGCAATCGGAAGATCGTATTCACATCCAACCAGGAGTCCGCGTCCTCTTGCTTCAACTACATGAGGAAGTTTTGCCATCTCCTGAACCATATATTCTCCTACCTCTTTTGCATTTTTACTCAAATCCTTATCCAGGATCTCAGAAACAGATGCCAGTGCAGCTGCACAAGCTACTGCATGACCACCATAAGTAGATCCATGAGTTCCAGCTGTAAATTCGCTTGCAACCTTATTTGTCGCACAGCATGCTCCGATTGGCATTCCACCTCCCATTGCTTTTGCCATGGTTACTGCATCCGGTTTTACTCCATATCCCATATATGCCATCGGCGCTCCGGTACGTCCCCATCCTGTCTGAACTTCATCAAATAGAAGCAGCATATCGTTGTCATCACAAAGTTTACGAAGTCCTTCGATGAATTCCTGAGTTGCCGGATGTACACCGCCTTCTCCCTGTACAGGCTCAATCATAATCGCAATTGTGTTCTCCGTTACTTTAGAAGCAAAATCTTCCAGATTATTATACTCTGCATATGTGAATCCAGGTAATACTGGCTTGAAGCCCACCTGAATTGCATTATCCGGCTGTCCAGTTGCTGACAATGCTCCATAGGTTCTTCCATGGAATCCATTCTTGGCAGTGATAATGTGATATCTCTCCGGACCATAATGGTCAATGCCATATTTTCTTGCCATCTTAATCATACATTCATTAGCTTCAGTACCTGAATTCTGATAAAAGATCTTATCCATTCCAATCGTATCGCAAATCTTCTTTGCCAGTAAAGCCTGTGGTACTGTATATGGATAGTTGAATGTATGCATAATATCATCCACCTGATCCTTAATCGCTGCAACTACTTTTTCGTTTCTGTTTCCAGGACTGTTAACAGCAACACCACCATAAAAATCAAGATAGGCATTTCCTTCTTCATCATACAGATACATTCCCTCTGCTCTTTCTGCAATAAAGTCATAACGCTCGTATGTCTCCACCATGTATTTGTTAACCATATCCTTTAGTTCCTGTGGTGTAAGACCTGCATCTTTTAATCTCATGATAAAATCTCCTTATCTTAGTAAACTATAATTTTGAACAAAAAGAAAAGAGCACCGTATCTACGATACGGCGCCCTTGCCTTTGACGTTTTAAAGTATATACCCAGATTTTCACCTCGTCAATACCCTTTTTTCATTTTTTTAGAATTTTTAAGTGCCTTTTTAATGCAGTAATTGTCAGTCTAAATATATTTTCCTTATTCGCAGCGCATTTTGCATAAAAATAGAGTGTTGAATCAACACTCTATTTATTGCACATATTAGTTATACTTACGTTTTCTAGCAGCTTCAGATTTTTTCTTACGTCTTACGCTTGGTTTCTCGTAATGTTCTCTCTTACGAATCTCCTGCTGGATACCAGCCTTCGCACAGTTTCTTTTGAATCTGCGTAAAGCGCTATCTAACGTCTCGTTTTCTTTAACGATTACATTTGACATAGTCTCACACCTAACCTCCCCTCCAGTCCTATATTGTGCACCATACGACTGTTCGGGTATTTTTCTTGCACTACATAAGATTATAACACATATTTCATTTACGTCAATATTTTTTTCTCTATTATTTGGTAAAAACAGAGAATTAAGCCAACTGCTCTCCTAATACCTCGGCTGCTTTTGCAATGGCATCATCCATGCCTGCCGGATTCTTACCGCCTGCCTGTGCCATATTCGGGCGTCCGCCGCCGCCTCCTCCGACTAAAGAAGCAACTGCCTTAATCAGATTTCCTGCATGCGCGCCTTTGTCCATTGCCTCTTTTGTAGCCATAGCCATCAAACTTACTTTACCATCTGTAGCAGATGCCAAAAGGATGACACCTTCTCCAAGTTTCTCCTTCAACTGATCACCCAGATCACGCAGCCCGTTCATGTCCACGCCTTCCACTTTTGTCGCAAGGAGTTTGACACCTTTTACATCCACAACCTGATCCATAACATCACCCATAGCATCCTTCGCCAGTTTGCTCTTCAGGCTGTCTACTTCGCTATGAAGCGCTTTATTCTCACTCAGCAGATGAGCCACTTTCTCCGTCAGTTTATCAGGTGTTGCTTTCACAAGTTTGGCAGTCTCCTGCAGTTTCTTCTCTAACTCATTATAATAATTCATAAGACCTTTCGATGTCAGTGCCTCAATTCTACGTACTCCGGCTGCAACACCTGTCTCAGACAGAATCTTGAATGCTGTGATCACTCCTGTATTAGCAACATGAGTTCCGCCACAGAACTCAATAGAGAAGTCACCCATACTTACAACACGTACGATATCGCCGTATTTCTCGCCAAAGAGAGCTGCTGCTCCTGTCTTTCTTGCCTCTTCAATCGGCATATTCTCAGCCTTTACCGGCAGACAGTTCATAATCTGCTCATTGACAATCTCTTCTACCTGTTTCAGTTCTTCCGGTGTCATAGCAGAGAAATGTGTAAAGTCAAAACGAAGCCTTTCTGCATTCACAGAAGATCCAGCCTGCTCTACGTGATTACCAAGAACCATACGCAAGGCTTTCTGAAGCAAATGAGTTGCACTGTGGTTATTCGCAGACAACGCACGATTATCCTTGTCCACTTCCAAAGTAACAGCGTCACCAACTTTGATCATACCTTTGGTAACATGCCCAATATGACCGAATTTGCCGCCTAGAAGTTTTACAACATCCTCTACCTGGAATTCTCCTTCTGCAGTACGGATTACTCCCTTATCAGCCTCCTGACCGCCGCTGGTTGCATAGAACGGTGTCTGCCTGACAAAGATGGTTCCTCTCTCTCCGTCAGACAATGCATCTGCTAATTCTGTATCCGTCGTAAGAACCGTAACTTTTGAATCATAAGTCAGATGGTCATATCCTACGAATTCTGTCGTAACACTCGGATCGATAGACTCATATACCGTTACATCCGCTCCCATGTAGTTGGTAACCTCACGAGCCTCTCTTGCCGTCTTTCTCTGGATCTCCATTGCCTCGCGGAATCCTTCTTCATCTACAGACATTCCCTTTTCTTCCAGAATCTCTTTTGTCAGATCAAGTGGGAATCCATAAGTATCGTATAACTTAAACGCACTTGTTCCTTCCAGAATCTTTACACCCTTAGAAGCCATATCTGCTTCCATATCAGCCAGAATAGATAAGCCCTGGTCGATGGTCTTGTTAAACTGCTCCTCTTCTTTCATGATTACTTTGAAGATAAACTCTTTCTTCTCTTCCAACTCCGGATATCCATCTTTAGAACCTTCAATAACCGTCTTAGCCAGATCCACCAGGAATTCTCCCTGGATATTCAGAAGTCTTCCATGACGGCAGGCACGTCGTAACAGACGGCGAAGCACATATCCTCTTCCTTCATTCGATGGCATAATTCCATCAGAGATCATGAAAGTTACAGAACGAATATGGTCAGTAATAACACGAATCGATACATCTGTCTCTGCATTTGTCTCATATTCTACATTCGCAACGCGGCAGACATGGTCTCGTAATGCTTTGATCGTATCCACATCAAACATGGAATCCACATCCTGTACAACACATGCAAGACGCTCCAGTCCCATACCTGTATCAATATTCTTCTGTTCAAGTTCTGTATAATTATTATTGCCGTCATTGTCAAACTGAGTAAATACGTTGTTCCAGATCTCCATATAACGGTCACAATCACAGCCTACGGTACAGTCTGGGCTTCCACAGCCGTATTTCTCCCCACGGTCATAATACACCTCGGAACATGGTCCACAAGGTCCTGAACCATGCTCCCAGAAGTTATCCTCTTTACCAAAACGGAAGATTCTCTCTGCCGGGATTCCAATCTCCTTATTCCAGATCTCCCAAGCCTCATCATCCTCCAGATATACAGAAGGATACAGCCTGTCCGGATCAAGTCCCACAACTTCTGTCAGGAACTCCCATGTCCAGTGGATTGCCTCTGTCTTAAAATAATCTCCAAAAGAGAAGTTACCAAGCATCTCAAAAAATGTACCATGTCTTGCTGTCTTACCTACATTCTCAATATCCCCGGTACGGATACACTTCTGACAGGTAGTCACTCTCTTTCTTGGCGGAATCTCCTGTCCGGTAAAATATGGCTTTAATGGTGCCATTCCTGAATTGATCAGCAACAAACTTTTATCATTATGCGGCACCAATGAAAAACTCTTCATTGCCAGATGATCTTTGCTTTCAAAAAACTCAAGAAACATCTTTCTTAATTCATTTACTCCGTATCTTTGCATAAATCTCCTCCTGCTCTCTATTCATATACATATGGCATATGCACATCATACTGTATACAATATAAAAATCAATAACTAAGTTTTAATTATAAAGAGAAGCAAGCGGTTTGTCAACGTTCCGCTTGCTTCTTTATTGCTTCTTTTCCGCTTCTCTGAGCCTACTTTAACTCGATCTCTTCCAATTCTTTTGCCGGCAGTCTCTTGCTGGAGGCCGCTACGAATGCTTTCACTTTCTTCTGTGCCTTATCAATCGGAATATTCGTTCCGGCACCTGCTGAACATCCGCCCGGACATCCCATACCTTCGATCAGACAGCCATTCTTCTTACCTACCTTGGCAAGAGAAAGCATCTTCTTACATTCTGCCAGACCTTCCGCATGCTCAATCTTCACCTCAACACCTGGGTAATATTCATTGATGCACTGCTCAATCGCATCTGCTACTCCACCGGCTACCGCATAGCCACGTCCTGCTCCTGTTGCATTGTGGAAGGAAGATTCTGCCTCATAGTCTTCCAGATCAATATCTTTGGCATCGAACATTGCCTGCAATTCTTCAAAAGTGATAACGAAATCCACATCACTTCGTACAGTTCTTCTCATCGCTTCCAGTTTCTTTGCCGCACATGGTCCGATGAATACCACTCTTGCATCCGGATGCTCTTGCTTAATCGTACGTGCCGTAGCAACCATAGGTGTTAATTCCTGGGATACCTGATCCACCATATCCGGGAAATACTTCTTAGCAAGCATTGCCCAGGACGGACAGCAGGATGTCAGGAGGAATGGCAATTCTCCTGTCGCCACTTTATTCACATAATGGTGCGCTTCTGCGATTGCTCCGATGTCAGCACCCAACGCAACTTCATATACTTCTGAGAATCCCATCTCTTTTAATGCTGCCTTTAAGTTTCTTGGAGTAATATTATCCCCAAACTGACCAACGAATGCAGGGGCGATCTCAGCAATAATCTTATCCCCTTCTGTCAGTGCTCTTGCCAACTGGAAAATCTGAGACTTATCGGAAATAGCGCCAAACGGACAACTTACCATACACATGCCACAAGATACACACTTGTCAATATTAATCTGTGCGCGCCCCTGAGAATCCGTCTCGATAGCACCTACGCCACAGGCCTTCGCACATGGACGTTCTTTCTTAGCAATCGCATCGTAAGGACAGGCTGATTTACATTTGCCGCACTTGATACACTTCTCAGGATCTATGTAAGAACGTCCCTTCACCATGGAGATTGCTCCCCTTGGACAGACTTCCATACATGGATGCGCAAGGCATCCTTTACACATATTGCTTACTTCATATCCCTTCTCCTCACACCGTTCACAGGCAGATGGAATCACCTGCATAAGCGGCGGCTCATAGTATTTGTCAGAGATGTTGCTGGCTTCCACGCCTGCGGTCAGATGGACCGGCTTATTCTCCGGACGCAGGGACAGACCCATCGCAAGACGAAGGCGCTCTCTTACAACGGCACGAGCACGATACACGCTTTCTCTGTACTTAGTAGTATCCTCGTTGACGATGGTATATGGAATTGCTTCCATATCATCGTTCAGTGTCTCTGGATTCCCTTTGAATCCCAGTCTGGCAACTTCTTCAAATACTGTTCTTCTGATTTTTCTAACTGTTGTATCCAACCCTCTCATCATATTAGATTTTTCCTCCTAAATATGTACATTCTGATATAACTATAAATAATTGTGAAAGTATTGTCAACACTTTCATCTGTTCAGATTTTAAAACATTTTACAACAGGAATATGTTATGCTCCTTACAGGTTTCACGCATTTCTTTTGGCCACAGACTCGCCTGCACTTCCCCTACATGGGCACGATCCAACAAAAGCATACAGAGCCTTGATTGACCGATTCCGCCGCCAATCGTGTACGGAAGTTCACCATTCAAAAGCATCTTGTGGTAAGGGAGATTCTTTCTCTCTTCGCAGCCTGCTTTTTTCAACTGTTCTTCCAGGGCTTTTTCGTCTACACGGATTCCCATACTGGAGATCTCAAGCGCACTTTGGAGATGTTCGAACCAGAACAGGATATCTCCATTCAACTGCCAGTCATCATAATCCGGCGCACGGCCATCATGCGGCTTGCCGCTTGCAAGTTTATCGCCGATCTGCATTAAGAATACACATCCGTATTCTTTTGTGATCAGATTTTCTCTTTCCTTCGGTGTCTTATCTGGATAACGGTCTTCTAACTCCTGGGAAGTAATGAAAGTAACGTCATTTGGCAATTTCTTCACTGCATCCGGATATTTGTACCATACCTCATGCTGCATATGCTTTACAATCTTGAAGATCGTACGAACCGTCTCTTTCAGAGTCTCTACGTTACGCTCTTCTTTGGTAATGACCTTCTCCCAGTCCCACTGATCTACGTAGCAGGAATGGAGATTATCCAGTTCCTCATCTCGGCGAATCGCGTTCATGTTCGTATAGAGACCTTCTCCTGGCTTAAATCCGTACTCATGCAATGCCATTCTCTTCCACTTGGCAAGAGAATGCACGACCTCCACGGTCTCACCCGGAATACCGGCAATATCGAACTGTACCGGACGCTCTACTCCATTCAGATTATCATTCAATCCGCTGCTCTGCTCTACGAACAGAGGTGCCGAGATTCTCTCCAGATTCATCTCTTTTCCCAATTCCTTCTGGAAGGTATCGCGGATGTACTTGATTGCCTCCTGTGTCTCACGGATGCTTAACCGTGGATCATAGTTTTCTGGTAATATTAGTGACATAATTTTCTCCTTTTTTTGTACATAATTCTATTCTTAGTTTCCATCAAATATGCTCTGAGCATAGTATACAGACTGCATCGCATCTTTTCCATAGAAATCTGCCCCTATCATATCCGCATATTCCTGATTCAGTACTGCTCCTCCTACCATGACTTTACATTCCGGCTTGCGCTTGCGCAGCAATTTGATCGTATCCTCCATGCTTACCACCGTGGTCGTCATCAGCGCACTTAAACCGACCAGCCTTACATCTTCTTCAATGGCTTTTTCTACAATGGTTTCCGGCGGGACATCTTTGCCCAGATCAATGACATCAAAACTATAGTTCTCAAGCAAAACCTTCACAATATTCTTACCGATATCGTGAATATCTCCTTTGACGGTTGCCAATATGATTTTATCCTTCTTCCGGACATCATTTCCATCCTGTGCCAGCACATCTTTTAATACGGCAAACGCAATCTTGGCTGAGTCTGCACTCATCAATAATTGCGGAAGGAACACTGTTCCTTTCTCGAATCCTTTTCCCACAACATCCAGTGCCGGAATTAGGTATTGGTTAATGATTTCCAGTGGCGCTTTTGTTTTTAACAATTCCAGAGTAGCATGATGTGCTTCTTCCTTCAGTCCCTTTTCGATGGCAGTTTTCAAAGTCATCTCTACTGCTTTCGCCTGAGGTACAGCCGCCTGCTGATTTCCATACTGGCTGATATACGCTTCGCAGTTCTCATCATAATTCATCAGTGCACAGAAAGAATAATAAGAACGCATCATATCTTCTGAAGATGGATTAATGATACCTGCACTTAAGCCATTCTGCATTGCCATCGTATAGAAATTCGAATTAATTGCCGGACGGTAAGGAAGTCCAAATGAAATATTCGATACTCCAAGTACCGTACATACGCCATAAGTCTCATGGACACCTTTTAATGCTGTCAGCGTCGT
Source organism: Bariatricus sp. SGI.154 (assembly GCF_050313795.1). Classification (NCBI taxonomy): domain Bacteria; kingdom Bacillati; phylum Bacillota; class Clostridia; order Lachnospirales; family Lachnospiraceae; genus Bariatricus; species Bariatricus sp. SGI.154. The sequence goes on along the minus strand of NZ_JBNPMC010000022.1, from coordinate 44,411 downwards.
CTTGGCGCCTTCCGGCTCTGAACTGATCGTCATAGCCAGAACATCAATTACGATATCCTTCTTATCAATGCCATACTTCTTCGCTTCCTCGATAATCTTGCCTGCAATCCGGATTCTTCCTTCCGGCGTTGTAGGGATTCCATCTTCATCAATTGTAAGTCCAATCACTACACCACCGTATTTTTGAATCAGTGGAAATACTGCATCCATAGATTCCTGCTTGCCATTCACCGAATTGACCATCGGCTTGCCATTATAGATCCGCATGGCTGCTTCCATGGCTTCTATGTCCACCGTATCAATCTGTAGAGGAAGACTTGTCACGCTCTGCAATTCGGTCACAACCTCTCGCATCATCGCTACTTCATCAATATCCGGAAGTCCTACGTTCACATCCAGGATATGAGCGCCCTTATCCTGCTGCGTGATTCCTTCTTTCAGAATATAATCCAGATCATGCTCCTTTAGCGCCTGCTTGAACTTCTTCTTTCCGGTAGGATTGATCCGTTCTCCTATGATTACCGGCTTACCTCCAAGAACTACTGCCTTTCCATACGAAGAAACTATAGTCTGGTTCTTTGCCTCTGGCATCTTTATCACTCTTGACGGAATTCCCCTGATCATCGCCTGAATGTGTGCCGGTGTCGTTCCACAGCATCCACCAATCACACTGGCTCCCATGCTAAGAATTTTCTGCATAGTAAGTGCGAATTGCTCAGGGTCGACATCATAATACACTTCTCCATCCCGCTGTTTTGGAAGACCTGCATTAGGCTTTACGATCACTGGTATAGAGGTGAATTTAAGAATATCCTCCAGAATCGGAATCATCTGTTCCGGACCCATACCACAATTGATTCCCAGTGCATCTACCCGAAGTCCTTCTAACATGGCAACCACACTTGGAACATCTCCGCCTGTCAGAAGTTTTCCTTTTTCATCGAAAATCATCGTAGCAAATACCGGAAGATGGGTGTTCTCTTTTGCTGCCAATACTGCTGCTTTCACTTCATAAGTGTCACTCATGGTCTCGATATGGATAAGGTCGGCACCCGCCGCTTCTCCGTATTGCATTACTTCTTTAAATGCTTCATACGCATCTTCAAATTCCAGATCTCCCATAGGTTTCAGTAGTTTTCCGGTAGGACCTACGTCCAGTGCCGTATAGACCTCTCTGCCGTCATGTACGCCGCGTTTTGCCGCTTCTTGGACGTTTGCCACGGCTCTGGTTACAATGTCTTTTAACTCATATTTTGAATCGTGGAATTTCAAGGCGTTGGCACCGAAAGTATTGGTTAGTACGATGTCGCTGCCTGCCTCGTAGTATTGACGGTGGATATCGATGATTTCTTCCGTATGCTCCAGATTCCAGACTTCAGGGAGTTCACCTGGCTTCAAGCCTTTGGATTGAAGCAGGGTGCCCATTCCGCCATCAAAATATAATAATTCTTTTCCAAGTCTCTCTAATAACATCTGTCTACTCCTTCGTTGTTCTTCACTTTATGGATTCCTGCGGTAGGTACAATCTGTCTTATTACAGGATTCACACCCTTTTGTATGGCAAGGGACATTATTTTTGCTAAGTCCTATGATTGCTGTAACAGATTTTGTAGGAGTTAGCATACTGCTGTCGGTCATGGTTAGACCTATAGTTTTGGCAGTGTCTAACATCCGAAGGATCATCTCTTGATGCTCAATCGAAAAATCTCCATAGCCGGGGCTGAATCTTGGTCTTAGGTATAGCCCCTGTTCCTTCATTTCCTTTCGAATCTTTTCCTGGTATTCGTCCAAATATTCTTCTAAGAAGGCGGCGGCGCAGGCTTGTAAGGCTACGACTCTTGCCATGTCGGTGAGGGCGTACTTGCGTAAGAGCATGTCTACGCCTGCTCCGAGGGTGGCACCCAGCACGACTGCGCTTTGACAGCCTTTCAGATTCTTTCCAAGGTTTTTACTTACAATATCTAGTTTTCCAATCTCCAGATGATCGCTATCCTTGAAAGATACGTCAAAAATGCGATAGATGATCCGCCTCCCTGTTGTTCGCTCCAGTTCCTCAAAGGAACTGGCAACGAGGGCAAGGGTACTATCATCTACCGCATGGTTTCCATATCCCAAGTAACGAACCGCTTCTTTCGTCCTTGCGTCCATAGTTTCGTCCTTCTACCTTCCTCAGAGGATTATGATTTTACAATCTCAGAAAGATTCCTCATAATTGCTTCAGCAACCTCTGGCTTATTCATAGAGTAAACGTGAATATGGTTAATACCATTCGCAATCAGATCGATAATCTGATCTGTCGCATATGCAATTCCTGCCTGCTGCATCGCTTTCGGATCATCACCAAAGCGATCCACAATAGCACGGAACCTCTCCGGCAAAGCTGTGCCAGACATTCCGCCGATTCTTGCAATCTGTTTCTTGTTCGTTACCGGCATAATACCCGGAAGAACCGGAACGACAATTCCCTTCTCTCTGATTCTATAAAGGAAATTATACATAATATTATTATCAAAAAACATCTGGGTTGTCAGGAAATCTACTCCGCAATCCACTTTATGCTTCAGATTAATAATATCATCCTTCTTATGCTCCATCTCAACATGACCTTCCGGATAGCAGGCGGCTCCTATACAGAAATCGCCCTGGGTCTTAATATCTTCGATCAACTCACATGCATATCTGTAGTGGTTCGGAAGCGGGAACTCCCTGCCTTTGGGGATATCTCCTCGTAATGCTAAGATGTTCTCAATCTCATTCTCTTTTAACTGCTCAATTACCTGATGCACTTCATCTTTCGTTGAAGACACGCAGGTAAGATGCGCCAGACTGGTTACATCAAAATCATCCTTGATATGTGACGCAATGCTAACGGTATTCTTGCTTGTACCACCGCCTGCACCGTAAGTCACACTGATAAATGACGGCTTTAACGCAGCAATCTTTTCTGTTGCCGCAAGAACGCTGTCATATCCCGCATCCGTCTTAGGCGGAAATATTTCAAATGAAATATGCGGTGTCTTTTCCTTTAATATGTCTCTAATCTTCATGTCATTACCCCATATCTTATCTTTTTGTAATCTCTTGCTGTCCTGTATTCTTAAAGGCTTTCTACAATCGGCCTTTTAACGCGTCTTACATACCATCATATAACGCTTCATACTGTTTTGCAGAATTCTTCCATGAGAAATCCTGACTCATGGCACGTTCTACAATCTTATTCCAATCACGCTTATTATCATAATAGATGCGTTCTGCATAGCGAACAGTTGCCAGCATCTCATGCGCGTTGTAATTCGTGAAACTGAATCCTGTACCAGTCTTCTCATATTCGTTGTATGGCTCTACCGTATCTCTAAGACCGCCTGTCTCTCTTACGATTGGCAGTGTTCCATAACGAAGACTCATTAACTGGCTAAGTCCACAAGGTTCGAACAGTGAAGGCATCAGGAATGCATCACTGGATGCGTAGATCTTGTGAGACAACGGATCTGAATAGTAGATATTCGCAGATACCTTGCCCTGATACTTCCATTCAAAGTGACGGAACATATTCTCATACTGCTCCTCGCCGGTTCCAAGTACCACAATCTGGACTGCATCCTGGCAAAGTTCATCCATCACATAAGCAACCAGATCGAATCCCTTCTGGTCTGTCAGTCTGGATACAATACCGATCATCATTGTATGAGGATCCTGTTCAAGCCCCAGTTCTTTCTGCAGCGCGACCTTATTCTTTACCTTCTCACGCCTGAAACTCTCAATATCATAGTTCTTCTCAATCCTGGTATCTGTAGCCGGATCATAATCATCATAATCAATACCGTTAACAATACCTGACAGACAGTTCGAGCGAGCATTCATCAAGCCATCCAGCCTCTCGCCATAAAACGGCATCTTAATCTCTTCTGCATAAGAATTACTTACTGTCGTAATTCTGTCCGCATATACGATTCCACCCTTCAAATAGTTGGCATCTTTGTAAGCCTCTAACTTATCCGGTGCAAAATAATACTGCGGAAGCCCTGTAATGTCTCGGACTCTCTTCGCATCCCATGTTCCCTGGAACTTCAGGTTATGTATGGTCATGATCGTCTTAATACCGCGATACCATTCATTGCCAAAACGGAAATTATCCAGATATACCGGAATCAGTCCGGTCTGCCAGTCATGACAGTGAATAATGTCAGGTCTGAAATCGATCACCGGCAAAGCACTCAGCACTGCTTTGGAGAAAAATGCGAATTTCTCAATATCCGCATACATATCGCCGTATGGTGCAAAGCCGTTAAAATAGTACTCATTATCTATAAAATAGAATGTAATTCCTTCATATTCGTATATCAACACCCCTACATACTGCTTTCTCCAATTCAAATCCATATAGAAGTGTGTATGGTAAGTCAGTTTTTCTTTCCATTCTTCTTTCATACACATATATTTCGGCAGCATAACACGAACATCATATTTTTCTTTGTCGAAATATTTTGGCAAGGAACCAACTACGTCTGCAAGTCCCCCTGTTTTAATGAAAGGTACCGATTCTGACGCCGCAAATAGTATTTTTTTCATATTTTTTCCTCCAAAACTCACAAAATATATGCTTATTATACATTATTTTTTTTCAGAAGAAAAGTATTTATCTATTTTTATATTCTAATCTTATTGTATCTGCAATTAATGCAATAAACTCGGAATTCGTAGGTTTTCCCTTCCCATTGCTTACTGTATAGCCGAATAATTCATCCAGTGTATCTAGTTTTCCTCTGCTCCATGCAACCTCTATGGCATGGCGTATCGCACGTTCTACTCTGCTTGCTGTTGTCTGATGTTTCTTTGCGACAGTCGGATACAGTACTTTTGTAATTGCATTCAGCACATCCATATCTTCCACTGCCATCATGATTGCGTCTCTGAGATAATGATAACCCTTGATATGCGCCGGGATGCCGATCTCATGGATCATATCTGTCACACGGTTCTCAAGGTTCACCTCCGGTGTTGTATCCTGCGCAGCGCCTGATGTCGTCTGAAGTTTCAATTCATGTCTTACCACTTTGTTCGCATGTTTGATCCGGTTCAATATCACCTCGTTATTGAAGGGCTTCATGATATAGTAACTTGCTCCCTTCTTAAACGCATCTTCTGTAATCCGTTCCTGTCCCACTGCCGTTACGACAATAAAATCAGGATGTTTCTTCAGTTCTTTGTCGCTGCTGACCATTTCCATGACACTCAAGCCGTCCATCTTCGGCATAATCAGGTCTAATAACACAACATCTGGCTGTTTTTCCTTGATCAGCTGATACATATCCTCCCCATTGTTCGCCTTTCCGACTAATCTAAGGTCTTGGTCACTGCTTATGATTTCGCCAAGCAAGTCCAGGATTCTTTCATTGTCGTCGGCTATTGCCACGTTTATCTCTCCCATTTTTACGCAATGCCTCCTTTCCTTACATCAAAAACCGTCGAGATAAATTATATAATTTGGCATATTGCAAAGCAAGAAATTGCTGTCGTAAAAACTTGACCTATATCGACATTATTTTCACAAATCGACATTCTTCAGCATATCCTCTATGAATATGCCATATCCCTTTGTGGAGTCCTGAACGAACACATGGGTTACTGCCCCGACCAGCTTGCCATTCTGTATAATCGGGCTTCCGCTCATGCCCTGGACGATTCCTCCGGTTACCTCAAGAAGTTTTTCATCCGTCACTTCGATTACAATTCCTTTATTCACTTCGTCTGTATTTTTGTCGATTTTTGTAATACGAATATCATAGTTTTTCACTTTTCCTTCTACTGCACAGCGGATCTTGGCAGGACCTTCTTCTATCTCATCTTTTGCTGCCGTCTCTATCGGCGTCTGGTCGGTAAACAGCGCGTCAATCCGATCGATTCTTCCGAAGATACCGCAATCTGTATTCTTTGTAATACTACCAAGCACATTATAATTATTATAGACAATGATTCCTTCCATCCCCCCTGGCGTACCGCTCTCTCCTTTCTGGATATCCTTGATACTGGTCTCATAAACGGTTCCATCATTAATTTCCAGCAAGGTATTGGTATCCACATCATGGATTCCATGCCCTAATGCACCAAACTGACTGTCTGCATTCAGGAATGTAATGGTTCCAAGCCCCTGCGCATTGTCCCTGACCCAGATTCCTAATTTGCATTCTTTTGCACTGCATCGCACCGGCTTCATCCGGATATTCATATACTCATCCGTTCGCCGCACTCTCAGAACTATCTCTTCACCATTTAGTTCTTTAATGACTTCCTGAAGTTCTGATTTGCTGTTAATTTTTGTATCATTGAGTGCAACAATATAATCGCCAGCCTTCACCAGATGTGCAGCTGGCTCATATTCCATGCCATCCTCTGCAGTAATAGCATCTGTCCCCAGCACCATCACACCTTCTGTCTCCAGATAGATGCCAATCGGCATTCCTCCCGGAATTACCATATTATTCGAAGTAGTCTCGGCATTTACTTCTCTTTGCATCTTATTTTGCTGCGCTTCAATGATGCAATAACCGCCTCCTACCGCAATTGTGAATGCAAGAACCATGATCAGGATTCTGCGATACCAGTATTTTCTCATCTTAAAACCTCGCTTTTTATTCAAGTACTAAAAAAGATAGATATCCGGCTTTGGATACCTATCTTATTATGTGAGATTTTCTATGAATTTACTCTGGTTGATATTGGTTGTTTTTCGTCTGTTTTGCAAGTTCTCTCATCTCAACTGCGCTCTGAATCACTGTATCTGTAATCTTCGCTCCTCCGAGAATTCTTGCAAGTTCGTTAATAGACTGATCTTCTGGTAATGCACAGATACTGGTTCTGGTAATTCCTTCTGTTGTTGCCTTCTCGATCAGATAATGATGATCTGCCATAGCAGCAATCTGCGCCAGATGCGTAATACAGATCACCTGATGCCTTCTGCCAATCACTGCCATCTTTTCAGATACTTTCTGCGCAGTTCTTCCGCTGATTCCTACATCAATCTCATCAAAGATCAGAGTCTCGATATCATCACGCTCTGCCATTACCGTTTTAATCGCCAGCATAATTCTGGACAATTCTCCGCCGGAAGCAACATTCGCCAATGGTTTTAATGGCTGTCCCGGATTCAAGGATATCATGAATTCGATATCGTCAATCCCTTCTGCCGTATAGCCTTTCGTCTCTTCAAAATGAATCTGGAATCTAACATCTTCAAAATTCAGTTCTTTTAATCCATCTTCAATTGCCAGTTCTAAGATCTCCGCTTGTTTTTTACGAAGTTTTGACAGTTTCTGTGCAGATTTTCTGAAGATTTCTTCCGTCTGCTCCAAATGTTTCCGCAGTTGCTCCATATAATGATCATAGTCTTCCAGAATCTGTATTCTTTCCTCCTGTTTTGCACAGTAACTGCATATTTTCTCAATCGTACTGCCATACTTTGTCTTGAGATGATTGATTTCGTTCAAACGATTCTCTGTCTCATAGAACTCTTCGTCTGAGAATTCACATTCCCTGCTGTATTCTGCAAGTTCCCGATTAAAATCATTCAGCAGACTGTCAATCTCCACCAACTGATCGTATAACTTGGAAGCCTTCTCATCATAATCCGTAATCTCTGACATGGCGCGAATGGCACGGCTCAAGCCTTCACTTGCATTATCATTTCCTCCACTGGTATATGTATACGCTTCACCAACACTATCTGCAATCTTCTTACTGTTCGCCATACGCCGGTAGAGCACTTCCAGATCCTCGTCTTCTCCATCTTTCAGATCCGCATTCTGAATCTCCTCCACTTCAAAACGAAGGAATGAAAGTTCCTTGGCTCTTTGCGCCTCGTCTGTTGCCGCTTCTTTTAATTCTTTCTCACATGCCTTATACTCATGATATGCTTGTGCAGTCTTCTGCTTCACATCTGCAATCGACTCTCTCGCATAAGCATCTACAATCCCCAGATGATTCTTCTTGTATAACAAGGACTGGTGCTCGTGTTGTCCATGAATATCAATCAGTATGGATGCAGCCTCCTTAAGCGCTGCCATCTGTACCGTCTCTCCGTTGATCCTGCTGACACTTCTTCCAGGCATGATTCTTCTGCTAAGAGTCACGATTCCCTCTTCCGGATAGATATCCATTTCTTTTAATTTATCGATCTGATGCTCATTCTCCACCAGAAATGTCAGTTCCACAAAGCCGTACTCTGCGCCCTGCCGCAGGATATCCTTCGAATATCGCCCGCCCAGCGCCAGGTTCACAGATCCGAGTATGATTGATTTCCCTGCTCCGGTCTCTCCGGTAAGGATATTAAGTCCATCCTGGAATTCTACTTCTATCTCATCAATTAATGCCAGATTCTTTACATGTAAATTCTGTAACATTTTTGCCCCCTTGAACAAAGTTCCCTTTGCTATAAGACAATCTTGCTGATCTTGTCCATAACTTTCACTGTATCATCAACGCTTCTGATGGCGCACATGATCGTATCGTCTCCGGCAATACTTCCTACCACTTCATTCCATTTCATCGCATCAATGGCTGCACACACCGCCATTGCCATACCGGATACCGTCTTGATCACCAGGATATTCTGTGCCATATCCATAGAAATATATCCGTCCTTTAATACACGGATATACTTCTCGCTCATGCCATTTTCTGCACTCTGGTGGACAGCATAACGCTGCTTGCCGTTCTCATCAGGCACTTTAGTCAGTTTCAGATCCCTGATATCCCTTGATACCGTCGCCTGCGTAACCTTGAACCCTTCTTTGTTCAGATACTCTGCCAGTTCTTCCTGCGTCTCTATATGATACTTATTGATCAGTTCTATAATCTTTGCATGCCTGTTTACCTTCATGATGCTAATTTCCTTTCATCTTTCTGCGCAATGTTTCTAAAAAGCTGACTTTACTTAACTTCATAATCGTTGTAGATGCATCTGATTTTTGCACCATCACTTTGTCGCCCGTCTTTAATGCCACGGTATCCGCCCCGTCAAAAGTAACATAGACTTCTTCCTCAGAGCCATTACGTCCCATACCAATCTCAATGACAATCTCGTCATCGGATGACAGAACAATGCTGCTGGTATTCAATGCATGAGAACAGATTGGCGTAATGACGATCAGCGAAGCAGTCGGCTCTACAATCGGCCCTCCGGCTGACAGGTTATATGCCGTAGAACCTGTAGGCGTAGAGATAATCACTCCATCTGCCTCGTAAGAATTGAGAAGTTCTCCATTCACATACAACTGAAAATGAATGACCCGCAGTGCTCCTTTTCTGGATACCACAATATCATTCAGAGAAACTGCCAGGTTGCCATCTTCAAAAATTCCCTGAAGCATCATCCGTTCTTCAAATTCATAATCTCCGCGAAGCATCTGAGCGATTGCCTCGTCGATATGATTGACTTCTACTTCTGTAAGATATCCCAGTGTTCCCATATTAATGCCAAGTATGGGAACTTTTCTCTTCCACAGAAGCCTTGACACCTCAATCAAACTGCCATCTCCGCCAATCACGATCGCACAATCAACTTCTTCCGGCAGGGAATTCTCAACAATCCTCTTATGTTCATCCTTCTCACATAGAATGCATGTCTTTCCGGCGCTTTCGAGCAATGCTCTTACTTTATTGGTAACGCTGCGATTAATATCTTTCCCATCATTCGTAACAATTAAAAATCTGTCCATATCTTATGCGTCCTTCTAGTTCTTAGACAGGGTATCAAATGCCTGATCCACCGTCTTCTGTATGTCTATCTGCTCTGCTATTCTATCATGTTCTTCACATTTTTCCAAATGTACCAGATACTCGATATTGCCTTCCGGTCCCTTAATAGGAGAAAATTCCAGATTCAGCACAGCGAATCCGATGGAAAGAGCATATTCAATCACAGAAGTAATTACTTCAACGTGCGTACTCTTCTCCCGCACAACCCCTTTCTTTCCAACCTTCTCTCTCCCCGCCTCAAACTGCGGCTTAATCAGGGCAACAATCTGTCCCTGGTCCTTCAGGTACTTTCGTATTGGCAGTAGGACCTTTGTAAGAGATATGAAAGAAACGTCAATAGACGAAAAATCAATTGGCTCTCCCAAATCTTCCGGAGTAACATATCGGATATTCGTCTTTTCCATACACACGACACGCTCATCCTGACGTAATTTCCAGTCCAGCTGCCCTCTTCCAACATCGATCGCATAGACCTTGACCGCACCGTTCTGAAGCATACAGTCCGTAAATCCGCCGGTAGATGAACCTACATCTGTACAGACTTTTCCTTCCACTGTCACATCAAAATTGTGTATCGCTTTTTCCAATTTTAAGCCGCCCCTGCTTACATAAGGAAGGGTATGTCCCCTAACTTCAATCTGCACATCTTCTGCAAATGTGGTTCCCGCCTTATCTTCTCTCTGTCCATCCACAAAGACATTACCTGACATAATAATCGCCTTTGCTTTCTCCCGTGATGAAGCAAGACCCTGCTTCACCAGCAATACATCTAAACGTTCCTTCATAGCCACTCCTACAATCTGTCATATATATTCTGAATTTTCTGGGTCATGGTCTCTACATCGATTCCTGTCTCTTTTCTTAACACACTAATATTGCCATGTTCTACGTAGTCATCCGGAAGCGCCAGGGTAAGCACCTTAACGCCTAAGTCCTTTCGACAGACATATTCCAGAATATGCTCTCCATATCCGCCTGTCTGCACATTCTCTTCTATCGTTACAAGAAGTCTATGCTTCTTGCTCAATTCCTCCACCATATCCTCATCCATCGGCTTAACGAATCTGGCATTCACAAGTGTACACGGATATCCCCGCTCTTTTAACTGTTCGCGCACCTTGACTGCATCTTCAAACATGTGTCCGACACACAGGATTGCAATCTCGGACTCCTCATAGATCATCTCACTCTTGCCAAGCAAGACCGGTTCACGGAATTCCTCATATTCGTCATAAGCCGTTCCTCTTGGATACCGAAGCGCAATCGGTCCATCATAAGATAATGCAAACCGCAACATATCTGCCAATTCCCATTTATGCTTCGGGGACATTACCACCATATTAGGAATACTGCTTAAGTAAGACAGATCGAAGATTCCCTGATGTGTCTCACCGTCATTGCCCACCAGCCCTGCGCGGTCTACCGCCAGAACAACCGGAAGTTTCTGAAGTGCCACATCATGAATCATCTGGTCATATGCACGCTGTAAAAATGACGAATACACTGCGAATACCGGGCGGACACCGCCTGCCGCCAGACCTGCCGCAAAGGTTACGCCGTGTGCCTCTGCAATTCCCACATCAAAGAATCTCTTCGGGTACATCTGGCGGAAACGCTTAAGCCCCGTCCCGTCTGCCATTGCCGCTGTGATTGCAACAACCTCCGGGTGATTCTTCGCTTCATCACATAATACTTTACCAAATACATCTGTATAGGTGTCTTTCTTCTTTGCTGTCTCCGGCTCTCCTGTCTCAATCTGAAATGGTCCGATTCCGTGGAACTTGTCCGGATGCTGCTCTGCCGGTTCATAACCTTTTCCCTTCTTGGTTATGACATGCAAAAGGACAGGTCCGTCCATCCTCTTTGCCTCCTGGAAAGCCCTGCACAAAAGCGGAAGATTATGACCAGGGATTGGTCCAAGATATGTAATCCCCATATCTTCAAAGAACATTCCCGGTACAACCAACTGCTTGATACTGCTCTTCGTACGATGCAGCTGCTCGATCATCGTTTCACCCACTACCGGAACCTTCTGAAGTGCATTCGTCACGCCCTTCTTTAGCCCGGTATAGATATCTGCCGTGCGAAGTCCTGCCAGATATTTTGACATTCCACCCACATTCTCTGAGATGGACATATTATTATCATTCAGTACAATAATAAAATTCGTCTTAAGCGTTGAAGCGTTATTCAATGCTTCATATGCCATTCCACCGGTTAAAGAGCCGTCTCCAATCACAGAGATGACACTATAGTCCTCTCCTTTGATATCTCTTGCCTGCACATAACCAAGTCCTGCCGATATGGAAGTAGAACTATGCCCGGTGTCAAATGCATCACAGGCGCTTTCCTTTCTCTTTGGGAAACCGCTCATCCCACCGTATTTGCGTAATTCATCGAATCCTGCTTTTCTGCCTGTCAAAAGTTTATGGGTATAAGCCTGATGCCCCACATCCCAGATAATCTTATCCTTCGGAAGATCAAATACCAAATGCATAGCCATCGTAAGTTCTACTACCCCAAGATTCGAAGCAAGATGTCCCCCTGTCTTGCTGATCTTCTCTATCAGGAATTCCCGGATCTCTTCCGCCAGTTCATCCAGTTCTTCCGGATTCAGTTCTTTAATATCATTTTCCTTCTGTATGCGCTCTAACATAATCAGGCCCCTCTCTATCTGTCCCTGTGAATCAACTGGATCAACAACTGCTCCAGGAACTCATTCTCTCCTGATAACTGATGCAGAAGGCTAATAGCTTCGTTAGATAGCTTCTCTACTACCTTTCCTGCCTCCTCAACTCCCATCAGTGTCACATATGTAGTTTTCTCATTCTTTTCATCACTATGAATCGGTTTGCCAAGCACTTCTTCAGTACTCGTCACATCCAGAATATCATCCTGAATCTGGAATGCAATACCAACATAACTTGCAATCTTTTCTACTTTTCTTACCTCTTCTTCGGAAGCCCCTCCGAGAATTGCACCAATCATCATAGAAGACTCGATCAGCGCCGCAGTCTTCAATTCATAGATCGTATCCAGGATCTCTTTCGATATCTGATGCCCTGTCTCCTTGACATCAATCACCTGCCCGCCGATCATTCCGTAGATTCCAGCCTTTTTCCCCAAGACCCTAAGTGCCCTTCCAATCAGCAGACTATCCTCCGGATCTGTCACGAATGCCTTGAAAGCCGTCTCGAATGCATAGTTAAGCAAGGCATCCCCCGCAAGGATTCCCATATCTTCTCCATAGACTACATGAGTTGTCTTCCTTCCCCGCCTGTACTCATCATTGTCCATTGCCGGAAGGTCATCATGTACCAGCGAATAAGTGTGTATCATCTCAATCGCTGCCATGAACGGATGAAGCGCCTTGGAAGTGCCGCTAAAAAGCCGGAAGGTTTCATTCATCAGCATTGGACGCAGGCGTTTACCGCCAGCAAGAAGGCTATATGCCATCGCCTCCATAATCACGCTCTGATATCCCCTCTGCTTCGGAAGATATTCCTGAAGAATCTCCTCTATTTCCTGCACCTTCTGCTTCATCTGTATCTGAAAATCATTTTTAGAATTCATGAGTCTCTCCCTCTTCATCTAATATCAGCATCTTCTTTTCAACTTTATCAATCTTATCATTGCACTGTTTTAATGCATCCATACCTCTATGATACAATCCAAAAGAGTCTTCCAGTGATATCCCGTCACTCTCCATCTTACGAATGATATCCTCCAATTGTCCAAAGAGATCCTCCAGACTCTGCTCTTCTTCCTGTGACCTGATCTTATCAGCCATGATGCTCCTCCTTTATCCCTTCTACAGTCGTATATAGAATACCGTCTGTAACATGAATTAACAGTCTGTCATGCTGCCTAACCTGCCGAATGCTTTTTACCGCATTGCCTTCTTTGTTCTCTACATAAGAATATCCCTGATTCAGTTTCTGTATCGGCGACAGACCTTTCATCATCTCCATATAGATTGCCAGTTTATGTCTCGCATCCCGGACTTTTCCATCCATTAACATCCGCATCTTATCTTCCAGTTCTACCAGTCTCTGCTGCTGATCCTGTAATTTGTTCCGGGGATGCAGGTACTTAAGCCGGGTCTGATACTCCCTTAAACGCATGCGTTCCATCTGTATCTTCTGCTGCAGCAGTCGGTTCATCTTCCTCTGCTGATCCTGCATATATGTCTGTATCTGTCTATAATCGCTGACCGCCAGTTCCGCAGCCGCAGAAGGTGTCGGTGCCCGCAGATCTGCCACATAATCTGCAATCGTCGTATCCGTCTCATGACCAACCGCAGAAATCACAGGAACGCTGCAATCAAAGATTGCCCTTGCCACTTCTTCTTCGTTGAATGCCCACAAATCTTCGATAGAGCCTCCTCCGCGTCCTACGATCATCACGTCAACTCCCGTACGCTCTAACATCTGGATTCCCCGGACGATACTTTCCTTCGCACCCTCGCCCTGCACCTGGGCAGGATAAAGAATCAACTGGATATAGGGATTCCTGCGGGCAGTAATATTCATGATATCCCTAACTGCCGCCCCTGTCGGTGCTGTCACTACGCCAATCCGTCTGGCATACGCAGGAATCGGCTTCTTATATTCTGGAGCAAACATCCCCATCTCTTCCAGTTCTCGTTTCAGCATCTGGAATCTCTCATAGAGAAGCCCATCGCCATCCAGCCGAATCTCCTTTGCATAGAGTTGGTAAGATCCGCTTCTTTCATATACATTCACCGCTCCCAGTACCACAACCTGCTGACCTTCACTCATACGAAAAGAGAGTCCGCCTCGCTGCCCGGCGAACATAACGCAGGCAATCGTTCCAGACTCATCCTTTAATGAAAAATATATATGTCCTGATGTGTGATACTTGCAGTTAGAGACCTCACCTTTTACATAGATACGGTTCAGCATATAGTCCTGGGTAAACATATTCTTAATGTATGCATTTACCTGTTTTACTGTATATACATTCCGAGTCATAGCCTACCCCTGGTTAGTCTGCAAGTTTTGCGAGTACTGCATTCACAAAAGCCGGTCCCTCATCACTGCTGTACTTCTTCGCAAGTTCCACTGCCTCATCAATTGCCACGCCTGTCGGTACATCCTCGTCCCACTTCATCTCATATACTGCCAGCCTTAAGATCGTAAGATCCACCTTATTCATACGATTGGTCTTCCATCCGGTCGTACGTGCATTGATCAAGGCATCGATCTCCTGAGCCTTACCGGCTACTTTCTGCGCTTTTGTCCGGATATATTCCAGATCTTTCTCTTTCGCATCCTCAATCTGCTCGAAATAAAGTTCCAACTGCTCAGCCATCTCTTCTTCACTGTTGAACTCGATTCCAAAAATCACTTTAAAGATATGTTCTCTTAATTCTGATCTCTTCACTTATGCTTCCTCCGGCACATCTACTCCTGCAACACGGATATTCACGTCAGCAACCTCAAGACCTGTCATATTCTCAATCGCTGCCTTCACCTTCTCCTGTACTTTTGCAGTCGTATCTTTGATGCTGTATCCATACTTCAGGTTCAGTACCAGTGAAACCGTTACGATACCATCAAGTACATCTACCTTAACACCCTTAGAAAGAGACTTCATGCCTAACTTGCCAACTAATTCTCTGGTTGCATTCCCAGTCATAGATGATACTCCATCCACTTCCATCGCTGCAAGTCCTGCAATGATTGCTACTACTTCATCGGCAATCTTAACCTCTCCAAGGTTCTCATCTGTGTTTATTGTATACGTATTTCTCTCTTCTTTACTCATATCTAGAATCCTCCTGTCTCATCTTACACTTCTTGTAATTATAACAAATTAATGGACATTTGCAAAGTGGGGACGGGGGTTTTTTCAATTGGGGACGGGGGAAATTGAAAAAACCCCCGTCCCCAATTGGATTTGCCGTGTCCCTTTTTGCGCTTATCGCGCAAACTCTGCCAGGATTAATCCCTCATTCCTCTCCTGTGTCATGCGGATACTCCAGTCATTCACAAAGAGAAGCAGCGGGCGTCCCTTCAGATCCTTTACCTTCTTCATATCTGAAGTTCCCGTCAGCTTATC
The DNA here is from genome assembly GCF_050313795.1 of Bariatricus sp. SGI.154. Lineage (NCBI taxonomy): Bacteria > Bacillati > Bacillota > Clostridia > Lachnospirales > Lachnospiraceae > Bariatricus > Bariatricus sp. SGI.154. The sequence continues at coordinate 28,574 of NZ_JBNPMC010000022.1, read as the reverse complement.
CAGATCAATCTCTGTATTCTCAATCCAGCGGATGTACTCATACGGAAGAGTATCAAGTCTGATCTCTACATTATATTCATTCTCAAGTCTGTACTTAAGAACATCGAACTGCAGCACACCTACCACGCCTACGATAATCTCTTCCATACCTGTATTATATTCCTGGAATATCTGAATCGCGCCTTCCTGGGCAATCTGGTTGATTCCCTTAATGAACTGCTTTCTCTTCATGGTATCTACCTGCCGCACTCTCGCAAAATGCTCCGGTGCAAAGGTCGGGATTCCTTCATATGCGAAACGTTCACTTGCCGTTGTCAATGTATCTCCGATAGAAAAGATACCCGGATCAAATACACCGATAATATCTCCGCCATAAGCCTTCTCAATCATCTTTCTCTCACTTGCCATCATCTGCTGCGGCTGTGACAGACGAACCTTCTTACCTCCCTGCATATGGTACACATCCATCCCCGCTTCAAACTCACCGGAACAGATTCTCATAAAAGCGATCCTATCTCGATGCGCCTTATTCATATTCGCCTGAATCTTGAAGACAAATGCAGAAAATGCTTCCTCCTCCATCGGATCTATAGCACCCTTATCCGACATTCTCGGAAGCGGGGAAGTCGTCATCTGTAAGAAATGCTGCAAAAATGTCTCTACACCGAAGTTAGTAAGTGCTGATCCAAAAAATACCGGTGACAACTCTCCCTTGCTCACCAGGTCCTGATCAAACTCAGCCCCGGCTCCATCCTGCAATTCAATCTCTTCCTCTAACTGCGCTCTCTGCGCCTCCGTCACCCAATTAGCAATCTCAGGATCATCCAGCGGAATCTTCTTCACTTCGCCCTGTGTCGTACCCTTGTGAGTATCTGAGAACAGTTCTACCTTCTTCGTCTCGCGATCGTAGACTCCCTTAAACTCCTTACCAGAGCCAATCGGCCAGTTCACCGGACAGGTGGCAATTCCCAACTCGTTCTCAATATCATCCAGAAGTTCAAAAGTATCCAGCGCCTCCCGATCCATCTTATTAATAAATGTAAAGATCGGAATATGACGCATAGTGCATACTTTGAATAACTTCCTGGTCTGCGCCTCAACACCCTTAGACGCATCAATCACCATGACTGCCGAATCTGCCGCCATCAGCGTACGATAAGTATCCTCCGAGAAATCCTGATGTCCCGGTGTGTCCAGAATATTAATACAGTATCCGCCATAATTGAACTGCAATACAGAAGATGTAACCGAGATACCTCTCTCCTTCTCAATCTCCATCCAGTCAGATACCGCATGTTTCGCAGTTGCTTTTCCTTTTACACTTCCAGCCTGGTTAATAGCACCTCCATACAGAAGAAACTTCTCCGTTAAGGTTGTCTTACCAGCATCCGGATGGGAAATAATCGCGAATGTTCTGCGTTTCTTAATCTGCTCCTTCACTTCATTCGTTATCTGTGACATATATAAAAACACTCCTAAACATATTATAGCCGTTTTTACACGCTGTTAATCAGTATAACACACCTGAGGGTATTCCTCAATGGGAATTTAGTTCTTGAAGAGTAATTTGTAAGGTGTACGGCAGAGAGGGGCAGTATGGGAGTTCTTATCCGACTCCAATCGCCTACAAACCGTAAGTTCAAAAGAGGTCTAAAATCAGGAACCGAATGTATTCGCCGGAAAAAATCTGAAAGATTTTTCCGACTCAGACATTCTTGAATTCTGTGCTTGTAGCACATAATTCATCCTGATTTTAGATCTCTTTTTCACTAACGGTTTGTACGGCTCTTCTACGGATAAGAACTCCCATACTGCCCCTCTCTGCCTGACATTCTTATGTGTGACTCTTCATTAACGGGGAGGATTCCTGACTGGAGTGCGTGGGGCACGGTGTTGGCTAAATAACAGATTGGAAATGGAACGGATGTGAGGGAGAACTGGGTGAGTGATCGCTTTATATATTGGAATTGTGTTGACTGGAATGTATATGTATTATGAAGTAAACAGAAGATTATTGGACGATTCAGTCCGGTCACACAATTTCTGCCTCTTTTATTGTTACGGATTCTTAACGCAGGACTCCGAAGCCAGAGCCACTAAGCCTCATCCTTGCGCCGTACACTTTCCAACACTCCACTTTCTACACTAAATTCCCATATTGTACTAAAATAAATACAATGAATTTTGTAAAAGACATTGCGTTAATTATTTAACAGCGGTATAATTTTGATAAATAATTAACAAAAATGCAAAGGAGATACGGAAAAATGAGCAGATTTACATTACCAAGAGACGTTTATCATGGAAAAGGATGCTTAGAGGAACTGAAGAATCTAAAAGGTAAGAAAGCAATCCTTGTAGTAGGCGGAGGTTCTATGAAACGCCAGGGATTTCTTGACCGTGCAGTGAATTACCTGAAAGAGGGCGGAATGGAAGTAGAATTATTCGAAGGTGTTGAGCCAGATCCGTCTGTAGAGACAGTTATGAAAGGCGCAGAGGCAATGCGTGCTTTCGAGCCTGACTGGATTGTATCTATGGGTGGCGGATCACCAATCGATGCTGCAAAGGCTATGTGGGCATTCTATGAGTATCCGGAGACAACATTCGAAGAGTTATGCATCCCATTCAACTTCCCAGAGTTGAGAAAGAAAGCAAAATTCTGTGCAATTCCATCCACATCAGGAACAGCTACAGAGGTTACAGCATTCTCCGTTATTACAAACTATCAGACAGGTGTTAAGTATCCACTTGCTGACTTTAATATTACACCAGATGTTGCAATCGTTGACCCTGATCTTGTAATGGGACTTCCTGTAAAACAGGTTGCTTACACAGGTATGGATGCTCTGACACATGCGATTGAAGCATATGTATCTACACTGAACTGTCCATTCACAGATCCGCTTGCATTACAGGCAATTGAGATGGTACTGGATTATCTGCCGGCTTCTTACAACTGCGATATGGTTGCAAGAGAGCAGATGCACTATGCACAGTGCTTAGCAGGTATGGCATTCTCCAACGCTTTGCTTGGAATCGTTCACTCTATGGCTCATAAGACAGGTGCTGCATTCTCAACAGGACATATTCCGCACGGATGCGCGAATGCAATCTATCTGCCATATGTAATCAAATACAATGCAAAAGATCCTGTTGCAGCAAAACGCTACGCAGAGATCGCACGCAGAATGGGACTTGCAGGAACATCTGAGAAAGCATTAATCAACAGTCTCTGCGAGAAGATTGATGAATTCAATGTAAAATTGAACATTCCTAAGACATTGAAAGAATTCGGAATTAATGAAGATGAATTCAAAGAGAAGATCGCTAAGATTGCTGAACTGGCTGTAGGCGATGCATGTACAGGCTCTAATCCAAGAGCAATTGATCCTGCTACTATGGAAAAATTATTCACATGTACATATTACGGAACAGAAGTTGATTTCTAAGTTGCCAAGCATCCGGAGGAGACTGCCGGTGGCAGGTCCTATAGGTTATGTAGAAAGCATATGGAGCAGATGCCTTTTGGTATCTGCTCTTTATCCGTGTATACTGGGAAATGCTATTCGTTACTTGATATTTTTGAATAGATACATTATTATAGAAGAAGCATGAATATGAGGAGGAAGTAAGATGTACAAGATATTAAAAGCCGAAAAACTGGCTGACAAGATTTATCTTATGGATGTAGAAGCTCCACGTGTAGCGAGACATTGCGAACCTGGACAGTTCGTTATCGTTAAGATGGACGAAAAGGGCGAGAGAATACCGTTGACCATCTGCGACTATGATAGAGAAGCAGGAACGATTACAATTGTATTCCAGGAAGTTGGAGCATCTACAACTAAGATGGCAGAATTAAAAGCAGGAGATGCATTCCGTGATTTCACCGGACCGCTTGGATGTCCGTCTGAATTTGTAGAAGAAGACATTGAAAGTCTTAAGAATAAAAAGATGTTGTTCGTAGCCGGTGGTGTCGGTGCTGCACCAGTATATCCGCAGGTAAAATGGCTGAAAGAGCATGGAATTGATGTAGATGTTATCGTTGGCTCTAAGACAAAAGATATGCTGATCCTGGAGTCTGAGATGGCTGCAGTTGCAGGCAACTATTATCCATGTACGGATGATGGTACATATGGACACGCAGGTATGGTTACTACTAAGATTGAGAAATTAGTCGAGGAAGGCAAGAAATACGATGTTTGTGTAGCAATCGGACCGATGATCATGATGAAGTTCGTCTGCCTGCTGACCAAGAAACTGGAGATTCCAACCATCGTTAGTATGAACCCGATTATGGTAGATGGTACGGGTATGTGCGGTGCATGTCGTCTTCATGTAGGTGATGAGATCAAGTTTGCCTGTGTAGACGGACCAGAATTCGACGGACACCTTGTAAACTTTGACGAGGCGATGAAGAGACAGCAGATGTACAAGACAGCAGAAGGACGTGCAATGTTGAAATTACAAGAGGGCGACACCCATCATGGTGGATGTGGCCACTGTGGAGGTGACGAGTAATGGCAGATGTATTAAAGAGAGTACCTGTCAGAGAACAGGATGCGAAAGTAAGAGCAACCAATTTCGAAGAAGTATGTTATGGATATAATAAAGAAGAGGCAATGGAGGAAGCATCCAGATGTCTTAATTGTAAGAATGCAAAATGTATCCAGGGATGTCCGGTATCTATCAACATTCCGGGATTCGTTTCCAAAGTGAAAGACGGAGATATCGAAGGTGCATATAAAGTTATTGGCGAATCCTCTGCGCTTCCGGCTATCTGCGGACGTGTATGTCCTCAGGAATCCCAATGCGAGAGCAAATGTATCCGCGGAATCAAGGGAGAACCAGTGTCAATTGGTAAACTGGAGAGATTTGTTGCTGATTATGCATTGGAGAATGATATCAAGCCTGAAAAAGCGGAGAAGATGAATGGACACAAGGTAGCAGTCATCGGTTCCGGTCCGTCAGGACTTACCTGTGCAGGAGACCTTGCAAAATTAGGATATGAAGTAACCGTATTCGAAGCACTTCATGAACTCGGTGGTGTATTAGTATATGGTATTCCTGAGTTCCGTCTTCCAAAAGAGAAGGTTGTAAAGAAAGAGATTGAGAAAGTAAAAGAGTTAGGCGTTAAGTTCGAAACGAACGTAGTAATTGGAAAATCTACCACGATCGATCAGTTAATGGAAGAGGAAGACTTCGAAGCAGTATTCATTGGTTCCGGTGCAGGACTTCCAATGTTCATGGGAATCCCGGGAGAGACTGCAAACGGTGTGTTCTCTGCGAATGAATACCTGACAAGAAGCAACCTGATGAAGGCATTCGATGATTCTTATGATACTCCGATTGCAGCCGGTAAGAAAGTTGCTGTAGTCGGCGGTGGCAATGTAGCGATGGATGCTGCAAGAACCGCACTTCGTCTTGGAGCGGAAGTACATATCGTATATCGCCGTAGTGAGGCAGAACTTCCAGCCAGAGTAGAAGAAGTTCACCATGCAAAAGAAGAAGGAGTTATCTTCGATCTTCTTACTAACCCGAAAGAAATCCTGGTTGATGAGAACGGATGGGTGAAAGGCATGCGAGTGATCAAGATGGAACTTGGCGAGCCAGATGCTTCCGGTAGAAGACGCCCGGTAGAGATTCCAGGTTCTGAGTTCGAGATTGAACTTGATACAGTGATCATGTCTCTTGGAACATCTCCAAATCCATTGATTGCATCCACAACCAAGGGTCTTGAGACAAATAGAAGAAAATGTATAGTAGCAGATGAAGAAAATGGTCAGACATCCAAAGCCTGCGTATTTGCCGGCGGAGATGCCGTTACCGGTGCCGCAACCGTTATCCTTGCAATGGGAGCTGGTAAGGCAGGAGCAAAGGGTATCCACGAGATGCTGTCAAAATAGTCTAGATGGGGACGTAGTAAAATGCGCTTTTACTACGTCCCAAACTGTCTCAAGGGGTGTACCTAATTGAAAAATGTCCTGTACCCAATTGCAATTAGCCCTGTACCCAAGTGACGGAATGTGATATGATGGTGGCAAATGTTTAGATGAAATGAGGGATTATTTATGACGATTTTTCTGGGACTTATCATTCCCTTTATTGGAACTACAGCAGGCGCTGCCTGCGTTTTATTTATGAGAAACGAATTGAAGCCATTGATTCAGAAAGCATTGCTTGGATTCGCTGCCGGAGTTATGGTTGCGGCGTCCGTATGGTCATTGCTGATTCCGGCTATGGATATGTCGGAGCATATGGGAAAGTTCGCCTTTATTCCGGCGGCGGTTGGTTTTCTCCTGGGAATCGGTTTCTTATTGCTTCTTGATAAGACTATTCCACATATGCATATTGGTTCAGACGAGACGGAGGGTGTCAAATGCTCATTGAAGAAATCCACGATGCTGGTCCTGGCTGTTACGATCCACAATATACCGGAGGGAATATCAAGTGGTGCAGTTTTTGCCGGGCTTCTGACGAATAATGCGAATGTGACGTTAGCAGGAGCATTTACCCTCGCTATTGGCATTGCTATTCAGAACTTACCGGAGGGATTCATTGTATCTCTTCCAATTCGAAGTGAACGAGGAAGAGGAAAAGCATTCTTCTATGGGATGATGTCCGGAATCGTAGAGCCGATTGCAGGAGGAATCACGGTGCTTCTGGCAGCATATATTACGCCAGTCTTGCCGTACCTGCTTGCTTTTGCGGCAGGAGCCATGATCTATGTAGTGGTGGAGGAACTGGTACCGGAATCCGCAGAAGGCGAGCACAGCAATATTGGAACGATAGGATTCGCTATAGGATTCGTTTTGATGATGATTCTGGATGTTGCACTGGGATAGATGTATATTTGCGAAATGTGTCAAAAAGTAGTAAAACACTTCTAATTTATGACAGGATTCGCTATAATATAAGAAATGACCACGAGAAGGGGGCGAGAGGATGTCATTTTTACAGAAACAGCATATTATAGTAAAACTAATTTTGTTTCTGATTGCTGTATTTATCATTGGGTCTATTCTTTCGATTATCTTAGGATTGATTGTAGCACCTGCGGAAAATGAAGTTATACCGGACTGGGTATTCTCGCTCAGTTTTATACTTTCATTTATATTTGCTTCAGTAATGTTCATCGGAAGTGAGCATAATGCATTGCATAAACTGCGGGCTAAAGCAGAAGCGATAGGAAATGACGAAAAATCTATTCATTATCATGCAGATAATCTTTTACTCCAATTGAATCTTCTTCTGGATAAACACATTGGTCATGAAGCAGATATCTATCTGCATACAGGCGTGGAGAAGACCAAAGATACTATGAAAAAGGTAGGTTCAAGCCGCACATTGGAAGAAGTTAAACATAGCATCAGACAGTATCCACATTTGAGCACAGATGATCATATGATGAAATTATTCTCGGAGACAATACGGTGTTATGAGAACCTGCTGCAATGCAAATTGGCATACAACAAAACAGCGACGGAATATAATGCCGGAATCAATAGTTTTCCTGCAAAAATATTCAGAAAGATGTGGAAATTCGAACCACTGCCGTATTTCAATGATTTATATGAAAAGTAATATAAATAATATGAATCAGTAATATAGTAATGGGTAACAATTATTTTTGTGAGGAGGAGAAGATATGTGGAACAGGACGGAATTAAAAGATAGGGCAAAGATAGCATTTAAACGGAATTACTGGAGATGTGTGCTGATTTCTTTTATTTTGTTGCTTTTTACGGGAGGAACAGTTAACAGCGCAAGATCTACTGATCGTACAGATGATATTGTATCTGATTACGTAGATGATGATTATTTTGACAATGATTTTGATATTGATACGGATATGGGGATTACGGAACACATTACCTCCGTTTTCCGTGGCGGGAATGTAGCCTCCTGGATGGTTGGTAGTATTGCGGCAATTATTCTGAGCGGAATTATGATTGCAATCCTCCTTCTTAGTATCTTCGTGTTCCAACCGCTGGAGGTTGGCGGATGCCGTTTCTTCATTGAGAACGCATATGAGATGCCAGGGGCTGAAAAGATATTCTTCGCTTTTAAGAGTGGACATTATGGAAAGGTGGTTCTCACTTTATTCCTTAGAGGATTATATATCTTCTTGTGGACTCTGTTACTGGTTATTCCAGGAGTTATCAAATCATACGAATACAGGATGATTCCTTATCTGCTGGCAGATTGCCCGGAAATGAGCCGGGAAGATGCATTCAGAATCAGTAAAGAGATGATGCAGGGACAGAAGATGGAAGCATTCATTCTCGATCTGTCCTTTATCGGATGGCATCTGCTTTCAGCGGTTACCTGCGGTATCTTGGAGATCTTCTATGTGGCTCCATATGTGAATGCAACGAATGCCGAATTATTCCTGACACTGAGAGAACAATATTTCCATAGACAGAATCCATAACATTGCCATTGACTAACCGCCTCCTTGAATCTTACAATAGAAAAAAGGTTATCAGAGGAGGTGCCTTATGCAAGCATTAACAGAAGCAATGCAGGGAGAGATTTATACAATTAAGTGGCTATTTGGCGTACCAGAGGTTTTGAATTTCATGGCTGACTGTCAGATTAAAGAAGGAAGTGTGATTCAAGTTATGAAAAAATACAGAGACTGTCTGATAATCTCAGCGGGAGAAAGAAGGATTGCACTCAGCAGGGAAGTGGCGGATCGGATAAAAGTATAAGAAATCAATAGAGCGGGACACGGGAATGAATTTTCGTGTCTCGCTTTTATCATACACAAAATCAAACTTGCCATGCTTTTTCTGTACAGAGAGATGAATTTCGCGTATAATGAAACAAGAGCGATTCATTGAGTATTTGTAAGATGGCAAAACAATGGAATGAAAGTAATGAGGCAGATTATGTTTGGATGGGAGATTTTAGCATGAGAAAAAAGATATATACGGCAGACGAAGAGATGAGGGGCGTACCGGAACTGGTGATTTTTGCTGCTGTGTGGTATTTCACTTTGATTCAGAATATTTTGGCTGGTGGATTTCATTCTAGTCTGCTTATCTTCCTGGTAGGAGGAATCTTTGTTCCGGTGCAGGCAGTAAGAACTGTACAAAAGGCTCTCTATTATCGTAAATTCCATGCGCAGTGCATGAGAGATAGTTATCCGATGCAGGGAAGGATTGTAAATATCACAAGAGAATATTATTATGAATACGATGCTAAGAATCGAAGCAGACGCACGACCTGTTATTTCTTAATTATTGAGATTGTTAATCCGGATATGGGGATTGTACAGACTGTAAAAAGTGAGGCATATAGAATTCCAATCTACAAATCAAATATCTGGGATCTCCATATGTTCAGGTATATACAGACCAAACGGGATGGAAGTACGTGATTGATGGATTTCAACTCAAAAGTAGCCGTCATGATCCTGATATACCATTGGAAAATTCCAATGTATATCTGAAAGATTTTAATCAGCCTTCTGTATTATTCAGAGCAATTTTTGTTATTGTTTTGATTCTGATGCTGCTTCAGGCATCTGGAATCCTGCGTTAGCATAGTGGGTGTTAACTATAAGAAAATCATTCGTTGATGAAAGGGAATGTGTTTGATATATGAAAATTACGATTGTTACGGTAGGAAAGATTAAAGAAAAATATTTAAAAGATGCAATTACAGAATATACAAAAAGACTGAGCAAATACTGTAAATTGGAGATTGTAGAAGTGGCAGATGAGAAGACGCCGGATCATGCAAGCGAGACGGTGGAAGAACAGATTCGGGCGAAAGAAGGCGAGAGGATTCTGAGATACCTGAAAGACGATGCGTATATTATTACTCTGGAGATAAATGGGAAGCAACTGTCATCGGAGCAGTTGGCAGATAAGATAGAGACTCTGGGGGTGCAAGGGACTGGTCATATCATCTTTGTTATCGGAGGCTCTATTGGGCTTGGGAAAGAAGTGATGAAGAGGTCTGATTTCGCACTGAGTTTTTCAAAGATGACATTTCCGCATCAGTTGATGAGGGTGATATTGTTAGAGCAGGTATATCGGAGTTACCGGATTATGAATGGGGAACCATATCATAAGTAACGGAGGTTTTTATTTATTGAGAATATATAAATCAATAGAATCGGAGTATTTTGGAGGAATACGTTATGTAAGGCATTATAATTAGAGAAGCGTTAGCCAAAGATGCTGAGAAAATGATAGAATATTTAAAAATTGTTGGTGGGGAAACTGAAAATCTTACATTTGGAGAAACTGGATTACCTGTCACAGTTGAACAAGAAGAGAAATTTCTTGAAAATGTTCATGATGACAAAACATCTGTACATTTGATTGCCTGTAAAAATGGTGAGATTATTGGAGATGGTGGTCTGACTGGACTACCGCGAAGAATGTGTCATCGTGCAGAATTGGGAATTAGTGTACGGAAAAATTATTGGAATTGTGGTATTGGCAGTAAGATTATGGAAGAACTAATTGAATATGCAAAAGAAAATGGGATTGATGTTTCTTGACTTGCGGTAGTCAAAAAATTGAAGAGTATGATAAAATAATAAAAAGGGAATTTTGTTTCCGTTTTCGATTTAAATTATAATAATTTTTTAGGGGAAAATAAGTAAAGAATTAATTATAATAATAGAAAGACACAAATAGATATTTTTTATTTGAAACACGGATAAAGCTTATTTCAGTTATGTTTTGTAATTGCAAGAGTTTATAATATTGATGGCTTTTAAGTTTTATCTCAAATTTGTAAAGGAGATGAATTTAAAATGAAGAGGAATCAAGCAGTCTTAAGTAATAAAGGAGATTTCACGAGTTTCACATATGATAATCATGTGATTAGATTCCGAACATCTCCACGTTTAGAAAGATATACGAAAGTGAAAGAATGGGATAATGGATACTTGGTCGTGATGGCAAAATATAGTAATAACGAAGATGATATAGAAGAATATATTGATCTTATTCCAATTCTTCAAAACTTATATTTCGATACGGAAAGTTTTTTACATTCAATAGAAGGAGTGAGTATACAATATGATTAACATTTTAAATATCGCAGATGATGCGGATGTAATTATAAATGGATATGCATTTAAACGCAAAGAAAATGGTGTGTCAGTATTAAATTTAAATAATCCGAACAAGGCCTCTTTTCTTTCTTATTCCGGAGAAATTTTGGAAACAAGTATGGATGATATTGAATTGAGTATCGTGCAGGATTACTTTCAACGTGGGTTAAAATATATGGAGGTGCAGGATGCCGAAGTATTATGAATTTAAAGTGTGCGGTTACTATTTATATTTCACCTCTCATTGTATCATCGAATGTATGCATGTTCATGCGAGTGATCGGAAATTAACAGAAGCAGGATCGGCAAAATTCTTTGTGAAAAATGATGGAGATTCCGTTCTCCAAAATAAAGGAATTTTAAATGATCGTGAAGTTAGAATTATTCAATCTTTTATAAAGGAAAATTATAAAGAGATGTATTTGAAATGGTCGAGTTTAAGTGAAAAAGGATTTTATGGAGAAAACTAGGTAATAATATTAAGTTTAATTTCGAATTTGTAAACCTCATTTGCATATGTTATGGAGAACCATATCACAAATAAATGAGGTTTTTTATTATTAAGAATATGATGCAAAGGTATAACTATGGTATAATTACTTACGGTAAGTCAAAAAATTGAGTGTATGCGGAGGTTATATATGCAATATCAAGAAGTACAGAAAATAGCAAAAGATACTATTAAATTTGCAAGGAATCATATTCACTCAGGGATGTCGCTTCTTGAGATAAGAGAAATGTGTGAGCGTAAAATGCTGGAACTTGGAGCGGATTCCTTTTGGTATTGGGATATAGGTGCTTTTGTATTTGCAGGAGATGAAACTAATGTTTCAATTTCCGGCACACAATACAAAACCAGTGACAGAGTTATTGGAAATAATGATATTATTACTATAGATTTAAGCCCACAGAACGTTGATATATGGGGAGATTATGCAAGAACTCTTGTTGTTGAAAACGGAAAAGTGGTAGAAAATGAAAATATAGCAAACGATGAATGGAAAAGAGGAATACTAACCGAAAAAATTCTTCACGAAGAAATGTGTAGATTTGTAACAGCACAGACAACATTTGAAGAGTTGTATTATTATATGAATCGGGTTATCGAGAATAATGGCTATATGAATCTTGACTTTATGGGGAATCTGGGACATTCAATAGTAAAGAAAAAAGATGATAGAATTTATATTGAAAAGGGGAATAAGACCCATTTGGGAGAGGTCGCATTTTTTACATTTGAACCTCATATAAGTACTACCGGTTCAAAGTATGGGTATAAGCGAGAAAATATATATTACTTTGAATCTGGTAAAGTGGTTGAATTATAGGAGATAATATTTCGCAACAATTTTGTTTTAATAGATTTAGAAAATTAATAATTTTGAATATAGGAATTATATTATAATGTTTATAAAGATAATCTAAAAGGATTGATAATTTATGTGTACAAAAAAAGAGTTGAAATTTAGTGTTTTTCTTATTTACAATCTGGCAGAGAAATGGGAAAAAACGCCATCTCAAGTGTATAATATCTTAAATCGAACACGCATTTTAGACGATTATATATTTGTATGCTATGATACATTGCATACTTTGGGCACAGAATATTTAGTGGAAGACATAACTGAATTTGTAAAGGAAAAGGGAGTTGCTGTATGATTTTATATCATGGAACTACTAAAAGAATAAATCATCCGAATGTGTCATTTTCTAAAAATTTTTTAGATTTCGGGAAGGGCTTTTATCTTACATCATATCAAAAGCAAGCAGAAAAATGGGCTTTGCGAAAAGGACTTCGACAGCAATCAGATGCAATTGTAAATGTCTATGAATTATCTGATGATTTGGGAGAATATAGAGTTTTGCGATTTAATGAAGAAAATGAAAAGTGGTTAGATTTTGTATGTGCATGCCGCAGAGGTGAAACGATATATCAAACATATGATATCATAATCGGTGCAGTTGCGAATGACGATGTGTTTAAAACGGTTGATATGTATTTTCGAGGGTTGTGGGATAAAGAAAAGGCTTTACAGGAGTTGCGCTATTATAAGATGAATAATCAGATATGCATTGTAAATCAAAATGTTTTAGATGAGAAATTGATATATCAGAAATCATATAAGGTGGAATAAGTTATGACAAACAAGAAGAACTTGGACATTTTCTACAAACAAAATCTGGAAGAATCAATGATTCAGTATTTAGCAGAGATAAAAGGGATAAAATTGCGGCAGGCAATGGATATCTATTATCATAGCAGATTGGCAGAGCAAATTGAACAAGGGAAATATGGTATAGAAAATATGGACTATAAATATCTTGTACAAGATTTGATTGAAAATGAGCCACATCTATTTGATGAAGTGGAAAATGATAGATAATAAAACCTCACTTATATCTGTTATGGAGAACCATATCATAAGTAAATGAGGTTTTAGATCAAACTTAGAATAACAAATCATAAAATCTCAGTTTTGAGAATGTGATTGTTTCAAGTGTGATTTATGGATATAATATCATTAAGAAATTCAAATAAATTATGAGGGATTTGTTTTGCAGGAAAATATAAAAATATATAAAGAGAATTATGAAAATCTGCCATGCAGATTTGTTGAAAAAATTGAACACGATGTACAATATATATTGAATGCTGATATTCCTGATCTGAAAAAAATATATCTTTTCGGGAGTTGTGCGCGTGGAGAGGTGCGAAGCAGCAGCGATGTTGATCTTTTGCTACTTACGGCACATAAGATAAATGACAGGGTACTTGCGGCAGACATTCGTTGGACATTGGATGAACCAATCAAAGGAATTCGAACGGATATTGTCTTCCAAAATGAAGAATCTGAAAAAACGAAGAATGTTTTTGAAAATGTAGTCAATCGTGATAAAAAAGTAATTTTGGAGGTGATTAGATGATAAAAAATACATATTTAGATATTGCGGAAAATGATTTACAGTATCTGGAATCCATACTGAAGATAAAAAGTACATTTTATAATCAACTTGCAGTACAATGCCAGCAGGTTGCAGAAAAGTTCCTGAAAGGATATCTGGATAAAATTTGGGTTGATGAAGATGTGTCTGATTTGTTGAGAAAACACAATATGAAAAAAATTGCCTCAAGGTTAAATGAAATAAAACCAGGATTAGATTTAGATACAATTGGTTTGGAGCGGCATTATCCGTGTCTACTTCACTTCTTCTCAGATTGGAATTAAGTGGAGAGTAATTGGAATCGTCTGTGGATGGATTCCGGTCGTGCATTTGGCTGTCCTTATTAAGATCATTCACCTGGCATCTGCGGAATGGCGTTTTGAAAGATTCCCTTTGAATTTTTCGCATTATCTGGTAGAATATTTTGACGGGCCAAATGATGGGCTTGTGGCAGAGACTTCGTTTCCGTGGGGAGCGGATTATACCTTTCTTACAACAACAGGGGACAGAGGGATTTCTCATGGAGATATGATTGACCTGAACAGAGAAAATATTCAGGATTTTGATGTGCGGGAATATTTTGTAACGCTGGTACATCAATTGAAAGAGAAAGGATACTAAAATAACGAGTAAGATGAACTTCTATTTAAAAACCAACTATATCGTATCAGATATTATCATTTTCAATGAATGATTACAGAACAATTCTTTATATTTCCTGAGTGTTGGTAGTATAATTGTGAGCAAGAACATAAGAATGTTAGGAGAAAAACTTTGGATAAGAAGTGGAGAGTTGCTTTTCTCTGTAGAAAGAACACATGCCGAAGTCAGATCGCAGAGGCGCTTGGGAAGATGTTTGCATCAGATGTCATGGAATGTTATTCGGCAGGTATAGAAGAAAGTGAAAATATAAAGGATTGTGCGCTTCGGATGATGAAAATAACACATGGAATAGATCTGATAGAAAAAGGACAAAGACCTAAGCCGATATCCGCATTACCAAAAGTTGATATTATTGTATACATGGGATGCAACGTGGAATGTGTACATATTCCGTGCGAGATTGAATTTGAATGGGGGATTTCAGATCCTTGCAATAAATCCGATGAAGAATTCAAAAACATAATTAAAGAGATTGAAAATAATATACTGAAGCTACGCAAAGATATCATAAGCGGTCAGATCAATGTCTGGCAAAAAGACAAGATAGCCGTTGATTTTGCTTCCGTGTTTCCTTTCTGGGAGTCTCTAACTGACAATCAGAAAAAACGGATTTCTGATGGATGGAGGATGGAATTAATTAGCAAGGACCGCCAGATCTATCGGTATTCTGATGGCTGTAAAGGACTGATGATCATTCGGAAAGGATGTTTACGGGTATATATTATTTCTGATGAAGGGCGTGATGTAACATTATACCGTCTGTTCCCTGGAGATATCTGTGTGTTTTCAGCTGCCTGCCTGATACAAGAGATTGATTTTGATGTTTTAATTGAGGCAACGGAAGATACAGAATCTGTGACGATTCCTGCAGCAGATTTGAAACAGATTATGCAAGAGAATCTTTTGCTGGAGAATTTCATATATAAGAAGACTGCGGAGCGATTCTCAGATGTTATGTGGATCATACAGCAGATACTGTTTAAAAAGATAGATCAGAGAATTGCACAATATCTCTGGGATGGAATGTTGCGTCAAAAATCAACTGTAATCTCTGTAACGCATGATAATATTGCCAGAGATATTGGAAGTGTACGAGAGATTGTAACAAAGGTTTTGAAGCAAATGGCAAAAGACCAGATTATCAAAAGCGGATATGGGAAGATTGAGATTTTGGACAAAGATAGACTATTTAAAATGATCTGAATGTTTGCGAGGTAAAAAAGTGATAGGTTGCAATAAATGTAACATTATCACTTTTTTAAATTGGAAAAAATGATATGCTTTGAAAATAATAGATATTATATGCCGAAAGGAGACTAGTTATGAAAAAAAGAATAATTGCAGCGTTATTATGCATTGGGATGATCACGACCTTAGTTGTTGGCTGTGGCAACAACTCAAGCAGCGATTCAGACGACAGTGATTCCTCCAAAACAGCTGACGATGCCTCTGAGGAGACGCCAGAGCCGGAGGAGGAGACAGCCAAAGGCGCTATCCAGAGCGGAACCGTTACTTTCAACATCGATATGTCCCAGTATGAGAAGGGCAAGACAGTACGCGTGTGGGTACCAGTCGCTCAGACGAATGACTATCAGACAATTGAAGATGTAGAATTTGATGCAAATGGCGTGGATGCAGAGATTAATGAGGATGCCCTTGGCAATCAGATGCTGTATGTGGAATGGGACGCTGATGCAGAGCCGGAAAGCCGTACAGCAAGCCTGTCTTTCCATGTGGTAAGACCAGAGATCTTACGTCCTGAGTTAGTGGAAGAGGGCACCGTAGACGCTGATTTGGATGAGTATCTTAAAGCTTCCAGCACAATTCCGGTAGATGGAGAAGTCAAAGAACTGGCAGATGAGATCACGAAAGATGAGACAACTTATCTTGGCAAAGCCAGAGCAATCTATGATTGGATTATCGCGAATATGAACCGTGACGAAAGTGTGGTAGGATGTGGTAAAGGCGATGTATGCGTGTTACTGGAAACAAAGGGCGGAAAATGTACTGACATTAATTCTGTTTTTGTTGGATTATGCCGTTCAACTGGTATCCCTGCTCGCGAGATGTTCGGCGTGCGTATCAATGATGCTGATATTACAGGGAATCAGCATTGTTGGGCAGAATTCTATCTGCCTGGCACCGGATGGGTTGCAGCAGATCCTGCGGATGTTCTGAAAGCGGTATTAAAGAATGAGTGGGATAAGGAATCTGATGAAGCCAAAGAGATGCAGGAATACTATTGGGGCAATTGTGACGAGAAAAGAGTAGAACTTTCAAGAGGTCGTGATATTACATTATCTCCTGAACAGAGCGCAGAAGCGTTGAATAATTTTGGATATCCATACGCTGAAGTAGATGGAGAAGCAGTGGATTATTATTCACCAGATACTTTCGTATATTCCATTTCATTTGCAGAAGACAATTAGAACACATGTTAGCAGAATATTGCTAAACAACGATTAGCATGTTAGAAAGGGGTTGTTACTTAGTAGCAGCTCCTTTTGCAGCGTGTAATAACAGGGAGGAATCCATGATGAAAAAGATGCTTTCAATCATGAAGAACCATATCTAAATGAGGTGAGCAGATTAAAAAAATAACAAAAAGCCCTGTCGAAATTCCTGCATTTTTATGAAGTATTCATCTTGAATTACAACTTGCAAGTATTATAATGAGATTGTCAAATAATTAACACTGCGAATGGAGGAATCAATTATGGCAAGGCTTAGAATGATGCGTGCACCACAGAAATATGTTCAAGGAAAGGATTCTCTTTTGAAATTCCACGAAGAGATGAAGGAATTAGGCGATAAGTGGCTGTTCATCTGTTCCAGAAGTGGACATAAGATGTGTCATGATAAGATTGAGATGAGTTTTGAAGGGACAGAGGATGTCCGTCTCTATGAAGTGTTCGGTGGAATCTCCAGTACCGGCGAGATTGAGAAGATGAGAAAAATCGTAAGAGAAAACGGACTGAATGTTGTCGTTGGTGTCGGAGGCGGTTCTGCAATTGATACGGCTAAGGCAACCGCTTATTATGAGAAACTTCCGGTTGTAATTATTCCGACAGTCGTTGCAACAGATGCGCCGTGTACAGGACTTTCCGTTATCTATAATGATGATGAGACATTTAACAATTATCTGTTCTATCCAAAGAATCCAGAAGCAGTCATCGTGGACAGTGATATTATAGCAAAAGCACCCGTGAAATTCTTAGTAGCAGGTATGGGAGATGCGCTTGGAACGTATTTTGAAGCAAGGGCATGCGAAAGAACGGATGCACCGAGCCTGGAATTCGGCGGTATCACAAGATCAGCCATGGCACTGTGCAGACTCTGTTATGAGACCTTAAAGGAATATGGTGCAGCGGCAAAACATGCATGCGAACATAATGTAGTGACCCCTGCTTTAGATGCGATTATTGAGGCGAATGTGTACTTATCAGGAGTGGGTGCAGACAATGGCGGGCTTGCAGTAGCACATTCTTTCTATAATGGTTTGACTGCTTTAGGAGGACATAGTGCTCCGCATGGTAACTGTGTTGCATTCGGTACTTTGGTACAACTCGTATTAGAAGGAGTTTCCAAGGAAGAATTTAAGGAAGTACAGGATTTCTGTATGGAAGTTGGTCTGCCGGTGACACTGGAAGAGATTGGTGTGACTACAGATGAAGAGATTAAGGTTATCGCAGAGAAATCTTGTGTAGAAGGTGAATCTATTCATAATATGGTCGCAGATGTGACGCCGGATCAATTGTATGCTGCGATTGTTGCTGCAGATGCACTTGGCAAAGCGGCGAAGATGTAATTGAATTTGGATTTTTAGGATATCGTACATAAAAGATGTCATAATTGCTTGTTGATTGGCAATTATGGCATCTTTTTAAACAACAGACGTAACCTCAGCCATTAATCTTTTTGGAGATGCTGAAGTTAAGATTGTTTATTGAAAAGATTACGGATATAATAGCAGTATGAAGCAGAAGTTAAATGAATCTAAGTCTTTGTTACAACAACAGGAGACATGGTACATCAACTGAAAGAAAAAGGATATTAAGTATTTCATGGAGATTTTGAAGAGATTAGAAAATGGGGGATATAGATTATGCCGATGGAAACTAATCAAGTTTATATAGAAAAGTATAGTTTGGATTCTGAACAGGAGTTAAGGAAAGCCCAGGCAGAACTTCAGATTGCTGTATGGATGAACATAATTTCCAGCACAGAATTTTCCGCTGTGGAAGAGCGAAGGGTACAAAAGAACGAAACAATAAAAAAGGATTTGGCTGAAGGCAAGATCGTATATGGAGTCCGCTATTATACACCTGTAATGTATCTCCAATATGAATTGACCCGATTTAAACTGGATTTTACGACATACCAGGGAAAAAATATTGGACCATATCCACTGTGTCAGATTACAGAAGAAGAGAAAAGAACATTCTATGACGAGAATCGTGATCTTTTTACCCGGTATTTTGGGGATTCTTTTGGATATGAAGAAGTTCGCATGATTATTGAAAAGAGACTGAAAGAAAAGGAGTATGAAAAAATTGTCCAGGACATATTACGTTAGTTCATTAAATGGAAATGATAGGAATGATGGAACCAGAGACTGCCCTTTGCAGACTCTTGCAACAGTCAGAAATATATCCCTGCAGCCGGGAGATAAGGTGCTTCTGGAACGCGGATCAGTGTTTCTCGGTCAATATCTGCATCTTTCTGCACAGGGAACGAAAGACGAGCCAATTGTGATAGGTGCATATGGGGATGGAGACTCTCCGGTTATTCATGGAGAAGGTCAAGGAATCTGGTACCAGGATTATGGAACAGAACTGGATGCGCCTACCCATACAAAGGAAGGATATGTATCATCTACGGTACTGCTTTATGATGCTGCTTATATAACGATTCAGGATCTGGTAATTACCAATCGAGGAAATATGATAGGGGAGGAGTATTCAGCATCCCATAAGATGAACCGTACAGGGGTAGCCATTGTTGCAAAAAATGGTGGCACTTTACGGGAGATTCACCTTAAGAATCTTGTGATACGGGATGTCAATGGCAATGTCTATGACAAGCATATGAATAACGGCGGAATCTATTTTACCTGTCTGAAACCGGATGATGAGGAGAAGACAGGCGTTGCCCGGTATGAAGGTGCAAGTGTGACGGGATGCTTTGTTAAGAGAGTCAGCCGCTGGGGAATTGCGGTGGGATATACTTATAAGTGCAGGGAGTTCATGTCAGTAGAACTGCCGGAGGATTTGTATCATATCTATGGGCATAGGGACATTCGAATTGCGGACAATTATGTGAAGGAAGCTGGCGGTGACAGTATTACGGTTATGTATGCGTTGCGTCCGGTGATAGAACATAATACGGCAGATTCTTCTGCAGGAGAGATGAATGACAGGATTTACCGTTTCCCCGAGAATCGGATGGGAAAAGTGGCGGCGGCTATCTGGCCGTGGAAATGCAAGGATGCACTGCTTCAGTATAATGAGGCGGTGGATACCAGGCTTAATCAGGATGGAATGGCATGGGATGCGGATTCCGGAGACGGGACGCTATACCAGTATAATTATAGCCGGATGAATGAAGGTGGATGCGTGATGTTCTGCCTGGAGGAAGCGGTACATAATACGTTTCGCCATAATGTCAGTTATGACGATCTTGGCGGGACGATCAGCCCTTCCATGAACCCGGATGCGTATATCCATCATAATGTATTTTACCGGAGAGCGGGAGTACCGTTTGTACGGGAGAATATGGATGGAGGAAACTATATAGAGGAGGATAATGAATTTTATGACATTTAAAGGAAAAATAGATAAATGGTGGTATGTGGTTACTGCGCTTTTGAATGGGTTAACTTTTGGAACAATCGTATATGTTGATTTGTCCAGGATATGGATCTATATCATAGGACTGATTGTTGTGGATCTGTATTTTGTTCCGGTTTTATTCAGGAATGAAGTCATTGTTGATAAGAAACAGATCGTCGTGCAGTTTGGACTTTTGAAAAAGACAATTCCTACACGGGATATTGTTGCTGTGCGGAAGACTAAGGGCTATGCGGCATCTTTTGCGGCGTCTTCTGACAGAGTCGGGATTGAAGCGCGCAGGATGAGCCTCGTGTTCGTGTCGGTGGAGGACAATGGCGAATTGATTCGAGAATTGATGCAAGTCAATAAAGGAATTAAATATATGATATAGGAACGGTATGGGGAAGTATTCTTAAGGGATGCTTCTTTTTTTTGAACAGAAAATGAGGATACAAATTATTCTAATACTATCATTAAATTATTCTTATATAATTGACAATATCGAGTGTCGATAATATAATAAAGATAGAAATATCGATACTCGATAATACATGAACTCAAGAAGGAGGCTGACTTCTATGAAAGATAGAAAAAGAGAATTCAAGTACTTCAAATACCGAGAATGTGATACATTCGCAGAATATTTAACCCAGCAATCCGAAAATGGCTGGCATTTCAAAGAATGGAAGATGGGGCTGGTCTTTGAAAAAGGAATCCCCGAATCAATTCATTATAGCGTAGAAGTATTTCCAAAAGGAGCAGAGATGGATACAAGACCTGAATCTGATGCCAAAGAATATGCAGAATATTGTGAGGCGGCCGGCTGGAAGTTCATTGACAGTCATAGAAAGTTTTGTATCTTCCGTCGAGAAAGAGAAGACGCTGTACCAATTGTAACTTCAGAGGAGCGTTTTCTGAATATCAAAGAAGCGGAGTGGCACAGAGGGCTTAGTAATCTGTGTGGAACACTTTTGATTCCAGTGCCTTATTTGTATAAGTTTTTTGTGTCTGATTTTGCATCTTTGATTTTTAACGATATCATGTTGGTTATCTTGCTTATGATGTTACTGGCTGTTTTGAATGCGGGCATAAACTGCCTGAGAATCCTAGCCTGGTCTGTAAAGTCAAAATGGCAACTTCATTCTGGTGTAGTTCCAAGATATGGAATAAGAAAAAGCGGAATATTGTATTGGAGGTTATTGTATATATTGCTTCTTTCAATAGGCTATGTGCGGATGATATATCTGGTATATCATGAAGGATTTCAAAGTATCATGATGCCATGGGTTGTAATAGTAGGATTCGTTTTGTTAATGTATTATGTAGTAATTCCAATCCTGCGTCCTTCAAGAAGTGAGAACTGGCTGCTTCAGATAGGTATTGGCTTTATTGTAATGATTATGTTTGCTATTTTCTTTGTGATGATAGATGATTTAGGCGAAGATCAAGATTGGGAGCAGAATGTTCCATTGAAACTATCTGATTATACAGAGTCAACAGGAGAACCTGATTACGCAGATATCGGAAGACTGGATGGAATATTAGGGAAGTATTTATATTATTTTGCCGAATATATACAAGAAGAGGCTGTAACTCCAGAAGATTCGTCAAGAGATTTTGTCAGATATGAAATCTATCAGACAAAATATCCTTGGATATTGAAGAAAATTTGGCGTGAAAAAGCGAAAGAATTGACGATAGATAAGGCAAATGTAGATGAATGGAATGCAGTTTCGGTGTGCCAATCAACAGAGGAGTCTTATTCTGGTGTCAGATACAGCATTCTTTATGAAAATTCTGTACTCGTATTACAATCAGGCAAAAAACTGGATGAAGCGCAGATTCGTATTATCTGTGAGAAATTGAATTTGGAATAAATAAAGATATACGCTATATCTTTCTGCAAATGGTATGGAAAGAGAGGTGAATGGATATGGCGCGAGAGCAATTTCAGACATTAACGGAACCTATGTACTATATCCTGCTGGCTTTGACTGAAGAATGCTGTGGGGTAGATATTATGGAAAAGGTGGCAAAGATCTCTGCAGGACGCATCAAGGTAGGACCGGGGACACTATACGCCATGCTGTCTAAGTTCGAGGAAAATAAGGTGATCCGTCGGACAGCCGAGGAAGGACGAAGGAAGTCTTATATTATTACAGACCTGGGGATAAGCATGTTAGAGAGAGAATATGAGCGCCTGAAGACGATGGTTGAAGACGGCAGACGGTATTTTTGAATTTGTGGCATGTCAGTGGTGTGCTGTTATGCTTTTTCTGTACAATAGATAAAGTTTCGGGTATAATATGTGATACATTATAGAAGCGGTTGTCTAACATTAAAAAGGAGAGATGAGACAATGGATAAAATGAATTTGATTCCAAGAATTAATGGAAAAATGACTAAAACGAAAGATGGATGTGAGGTGCAGTTTCCTATCAGGTATAAAGGTGAGTGCAGTTTCGCGAATCAATTCGATATAGAGCCGGTTAGAGAGGAAGAGACAGGTATTTACTTAGAATTCAAAAGAGAAGACAGCATTGCTGATGAAGGATATATATTAGAGATTCATCCGAATAAACTGGTGATAAAGTCAAGTACCGAAGCCGGAAAATACTACGGCATGCAGACATTAACCGCTATCATCGAAGAGGAAAACGGTCACTTAAGTTGTGGAACAATTGAAGATGTGCCAAGATATGGATACAGAGGATTCATGATAGATGTAAGCCGTCATTTCTTCTCCGTGGAAGAGATGAAAAAGATCATTAACCAGTGTGCAAAATACAAATTAAATAAATTCCACTGGCATCTTAGTGACGACCAGGGATTCCGAATCGAGAGCAAAAAATTCCCCGAACTGAATCAGACAGGCTCTATGCGAAGAGAAGAGGATGGCACAATTACCAGAGGCTTCTACACACAGGAAGAAATTAAGGACATCGTTCGTTATGCGACAGAAAGACAGATCGAGACGATCCCTGAAATTGATATGCCAGGACACACTTCCGCAATCATCGCTGCTTATCCGGAACTTTCCTGTTCAGGCAAAGTAACAGAGGTAAAGAATAAAGGCGGCATCTATACCCAGATTCTATGTGCAGGAAATGAGAAGACGATGCAGTTTATCTATGAATTGCTGGATGAGACTTTGCCTTTATTCCCGGGAAGATATTTCCACATCGGAGGGGATGAAGCACCGAAGACGGAATGGAAGACCTGTGAGTACTGCCAGGATCTGATCCGCCGCGAACAACTGGAGGGCGAAGAAGAACTTCAGGCTTACTTTACCAAGAAACTGGCGGATTATCTGGAGAAAAAGGGAAAGACAGCAATCGGATGGAATGATATTCTGGCATCTGGCAAGGCGGAAAGGATGATTGCACAATATTGGAATGAGCCAGGACAAGGATATTCATATGCAGAAGTCCAGAAAGGACAGAAGTTTATCTTCTCGAATTCTGATGCATGTTATATGGATTATCCACATTGTATGGTTACCTTGAAAGGAATCTATTCTTTTGAACCGAATATTCAGGGACACGCGGATATTCCAGCCAATCAGATCCTTGGGCTTGAAGCACCGGTATGGACAGAGTACATTGAGACAGAAGAAAGTCTGGAAAACCATATCTTCCCACGACTTCAGGCACTTGCAGAGAATGCATGGAGCAGCGAGAAAGATTATGAAGATTTCCTGCGGAGAGTGAAAATAGAAGAGAAGAATCTTGCGAAGGCAGGGATTGTGTGTACACCTGTGGAAGAAGCAAGTGCCTGCGGCGAAGTTGGAATGCAGGGAATCAGAGCGTGGATCGATAATTGGGTGAATCAGACGCTGGCTGGTGGGGTGGAACTGCCGCCGGAGATTATTAAGGAGAATATTGAATCAAGCGCGCATATGATAGAGTCTTGTATGAAGTATGCTTATACGGAAGAAGAGATAGAGGAAGTAATTCAGTATCTTAGAGAGAAGTTAACATCCAAGATGCAGCAATTGTAATAGATTACAAACATATAGGATGAATAAAACCATATGAAACTACTAACACCACTATTACCAACAGATTCAGGGAAAGATATTCTATAATCTGATATGTGAAGAGGAGGATTTCTCACACGTCATCTTCTCA
Source organism: Bariatricus sp. SGI.154 (assembly GCF_050313795.1). NCBI lineage: Bacteria > Bacillati > Bacillota > Clostridia > Lachnospirales > Lachnospiraceae > Bariatricus > Bariatricus sp. SGI.154. Next base: position 3,927 of record NZ_JBNPMC010000022.1, on the reverse strand, counting down.
GGCGTAAAATTCGTGAACTGCCGTTTTTGGAATTGTTCTTTTGAACGGGCAGAATTCACAGATGCTATATTTCAGTCCTGTGATATATCCGGGTGTAACTTCAGAGACAGTTATATCAGCCGTTTTCGAAAAGGCTTGGAATTATTATAAAAGATTAAAAGGTGTATGAGGAATATGATTATCAATTGTCAGCCATCCATTGCTATGGTAAAATATCCCTAGATTAAAACCGTAATATAAGGAGGCAAAAAATGAAAGAATTAGCAATCGGTATCCAGCACATTGGAATCCCAACCAACGACATTGCAGCCACAATTGAGTTCTACCACGCAATAGGATTTGAGACCGCTTATGAGACGGTCAATGAAGAGGCAAATGAAAAAGTCGCCTTTTTAAAACTTCATAATCTGGTCATTGAAACCTATGAGAATAAATGTGCAAAGATGGAATATGGCGCAATTGATCACGTTGCAATTGATGTAACGGATGTAGAAAAAGTCTATGAAAAGGTCTGTGCAATGGGATTGAACACGCTGCAGGATGAGATACATTTTCTCCCGTTCTGGGACAATGGAGTAAGATTCTTCACCATTGAAGGACCGAACAAGGAACGTGTAGAGTTCAGCCAGTTTTTATAAAATGAAGATTACATAATTAAAAAGAGGACTGGTAATATTAATCAGATGACAAGATCAGGAATGTTTGGGGAGGTTCATCATGCCATATATTGTTTTCAAGGGGATTACCCGGTCGGATGATCCGATATTCGACATTGTAAATCCGCTGCCAAAAGACAGTAAGAGACTGGACATTCCTGATAATTTTATGATAAGTTCTCTACTTTTTGCAATTCCATTTGCGCTTCTGTGTTTTCTTGCGATGATATGGAAGACATATATGAATTCGTATTTCCCGTTCAATAAGTTTATCATCCCGTTAGGAATTATCCTGGGATTCCTCTGCACCTTTATCCATGAATTCCTGCATGCATTGCCTTATCCGAAAGATCAGGCTGCATATATTGGTTTCATACCGAAAGGCTTGATATTCTATATGAAATGTGCCGCACCACTTAGAAGAAACCGTTTTATCCTGATGAGTCTGCTGCCAGTCATATTAGGGATGATACCATTGGCAATATTTCTCATATTCCCTGCAAGATGGACTACCTTGAATACGATTATGTGGATTATGGCAGTCATGGGACTGATATCACCCGCTCCTGATTATATGAATGTATATTATGTATTGAAAGACGTTCCGGCAGATGCTTCTATACAAGATGGGGAGAATGGGTTATACTGGTACCAGGATTAATATATTGCAGCCGCAACTTCAGCATCTACTTAAGGAGGACTTAGGCCATTGGACAAGAATGAAAAATCACACACAGACCAACAAAACAACTGGAAGAATATGAGGATACCATCCATCCGGGGGAGCAGATACAGATTATAGATGGAGATGTATATGTGAATGGTATTTTGCTGGCGGGAGATGAGGATTACATAAAGGAACGTCCACAGGGAAGTTTTGGTCCTTATAATGTGCCGAAAGATTCTTACTTTGTTATGGGGGATAATCGGAATAATTCACTAGATTCAAGGTACTGGGAGAATCATTTTGTAAGCAGCGAGGAGATTATAGGGAAAGCAGTCTTTCAATATTATCCCCGAATAGGCAAGGTCGATTAAAGAAATAGTTTGAGGAGGAATATAATATCATGAAAGAGACTGAACTAACATTCCGCTATGCGGTGAAAGAGGATGTGCCGTTGATACTAGATTTCATTCACAAACTGGCTTCTTATGAGAAGGTGCCGGATGCTGTAGCCGCGACAAAAGAATTACTGGAAGAATGGATATTTGATAAACAGAGGGCGGAAGTTTTGTTTGCCATGGCTGATGGAAAAGAAGTTGGTTTTTCCTTCTTTTATCAGACTTTTCCGGCGTACCTGGGACATGGAGGAATCTATATTGATGACTTATATATTGATCCCATATATAGGGGCAAAGGTTATGGCAAGGTTCTGCTTCAGCAGATGGCAAAGATTGCGTTGGAAAGAGGCTGCCAGAGGTTAGAATGGTGCTACCTTAACTGGAATCAGTCGAGCATTAACTTTTATCTTTCGATGGGAGCAACGCCGCTAGACGAATGCACGTCTTATCGAGTGACGGGAGATGCACTTGTTAATATGTTGAAAAAATAATAGATAAAGAGGTGTGTTATGAAAATACTTGTATTATTGGGAAGCCCGCATAAGAACGGGACGACAGCCACATTGGCAGAAAGTTCCTGTGAAGGTGCAGGAGCAGCAGGACACAGCGTGGATAAAGTACATATTCCAAGGTTGAAAGTTGCACCATGTATGGGCTGTAATGCCTGTCAAAGCGCAAAGAAGACATGTGTGCTAAAAGACGATATGGAATTTCTGAAACCGAAGATATTAGAAGCGGATGCTGTCATATTCGTCTCTCCTTTATACTATTTCGGATTTACCGCACAGTTAAAAGCGGTAATCGATAGATTCTACAGTATCAACGGAGAACTTCGTTCCATACCGAAAAAAGCGGTTTTAGTGTCTGCGGGTGCAGATTGTGATGATTGGGCAATGGATGGTATCGTTGCCAATTATGAGACTATGTGCCGTTATCTGCATTGGGAAGATTGCGGGAAAGTGCTGGCATTTGGATGCGGAACAGCAGAAAGCCTCGAAAATACGCCGTATGCAGAAGAAGCGTATCGGTTGGGAAACACATTTTAGTATGCTGCACTGGTAGGTGATTTACATGAATAAAAGGATTGTTTCATTCGAATTTACTGAATGTGGCAATCCTTTTTATATCGGTAAAATGCGATAAGGCAAACGAGTTTTAAGTCTATCCTTATCGTACAGAATCCATTTTCATGAATAATATATAGAGAATGAATCTCATGATAAGGAGGATTCTGGATGAAGATAAAACGAGCAGTACTACTGGAGCAAGAAGCAGAAGTCGTCTGTAACGAAAGCGCCAATTGCCCAAGAATCTATCAATTGCCTCCCAGAGAAGGACGGGAAGTACTGGAAAGAATACAGGATACGCCGATCACATTATATTCAGCAAGGATAGAAAGACGGATGGTAAGTACCGGAATCTGGGGAACGATTCCGGTATATATGGTACAGCCGGACCAATACGAAGAGTATACGAATGTTATCTTGTATCTGCATGGAGCAGGGTGGGTATTCGGTAGTTTCCATACCCATGAGAAATTAGTTAGGGAACTCGCTTCGCGGACTGGATGCGTGGTTGTATTCCCGGAATACAGCCGGGCACCGGAAGCAAGATATCCAACCGCTCTTGAACAGTGTTACAATATTTTATGCCAGTTATCGGAATTGCTGAACGAACTTAATTACAAGATGATAAAAGATACACTGACAATAGCAGGAGACAGTGTGGGAGGGAATCTGGCAATTGCAGTATGTTTGCTTGCCATATGTAGGCAAGGCCCAAGGATAAGCAAGCAACTCTTATACTATCCGGTTACCAATGCCTGTTTCAATACAGGATCTTACTGTATCTTTGCCGAGAACTATTATCTGTATCGGGATGGAATGATATGGTTCTGGAATCAGTATCTGTCCTTTGTAAAAGAAGGACGAGAGATCACTGCATCACCTTTATGCGCCAGCATGGAGCAGCTAAAGCACATTCCGGAAACAATGATTCTGAATGGAGAAGCAGATGTATTGCGCGATGAGGGAGAAGCCTTTGCAGACAGATTAAGAAGAGCAGGCGTCCCTGTAACAGCTCTAAGATTCCGTGGAATTATTCATGATTTTGTCATGTTGAATGCACTGGATCAGACAAAAGCATGCAGGGCAGCAATGGATGTCTCGGTTGAATGGATCAGACGAAAGAATAATATTGTATAATAATA
>NZ_JBNPMC010000021.1:0-58536 GCF_050313795.1 Bariatricus sp. SGI.154 | reverse complement strand
TTGAAAAAGTAACGAAAATCCCCTTTCCATATCAGGAAATGAATGGTAAACTATTCTCGTATGACTTTGATGTAACAAGGAGAAGACAAATGAAAAGGTTGTTGTATTATTTAAAGGACTATAAGTTCAAGGCGGTGATCGCCCCCTTGTTCAAGTGCCTGGAAGCCTGTTTTGAATTATTCGTGCCGCTGGTTGTTGCCAGCATGATTGACCAGGGAATCAGACAGGGGGACAATGCATACATCCTGCGGATGGCGGGGATGCTGGTATTGTTGGCGCTGATTGGGCTTGCCTGTTCGATTACGGCACAGTATTTTGCGGCAAAGGTGGCGATTCATGCGGGAACGAGCATGAGAAGTGACTTGTTTCGGAAGATCATGAGCCTTGAGTATGCGGATATTGATACAGTGGGGACTTCTACGCTGATTACCCGGATGACTTCAGATATCAATCAGGTGCAGACGGGAATCAATATGTTCCTGCGGCTTTTTATGCGGTCGCCTTTTATCGTATTTGGTGCGATGGTTATGGCATTTACGGTGGATGGAAAGGCAGCACTGATCTTCGTGGTGACGATTCCGGTACTTTCCCTGATTGTATTTTCTATTATGCTGTATTCGATGCCATTGTATAAGAAGGTGCAGAAGCAGCTTGATAAGGTAATGCTGATCACTAGGGAGAATATGCTGGGGGCCAGAGTTGTAAGAGCGTTCAACCGGCAGAAAAATGAGAAAGAAGATTTTAAGAAAGAGAATGACCTGCTGGTGTCTCTCCAGATCTTCGTGGGCAAGATCTCTGCGCTTTTGAATCCACTGACGTATATTGTGGTGAATCTGGCAGTGGTAGCGTTGCTTTATGTAGGAGGAACAAGAGTAGATGTTGGGGACCTAAGTCAGGGACAAGTAGTGGCGCTGGTAAACTATATGTTACAGATCCTGGTGGAATTGATTAAACTGGCGGATCTGATTATCTTGATGACGAAAGCATTTGCATGTATGTCCAGGGTGAGTGCGGTGTTCGAGATAGAGCCGGATGTAAGGAACTGCGAGGAAGCGGTTGCAGTGCCGGAACGTGCAAAGGGCATGGATAGCGAAGACGACAAGGATACTAAGGGCGGTGCCTGTGGCAGTACGGCGACAGAGCCTCTGCTGGTATTCGATCATGTGGAATTCACTTATGCAGGCAGTAAGGAAGCCAGTCTCATGAATGTGGATTTTACAGTAAATTCAGGTGAGACGGTAGGTGTCATTGGCGGTACAGGCAGTGGCAAGTCTACGTTAGTAAATCTGATCGCGCGGTTCTATGATGTGACAAAAGGTGAGATTCGTTTTAAGGGAATTCCGCTTCCCAAACTGGATCTGAGTGAACTGCGGAAATGTATCGGTGTTGTGCCGCAGAAGGCAGTGCTTTTCAAAGGTACTTTGCGTGAGAATATGCAGTGGGGTAAGAAAGATGCGACGGATGACCAGATTTATCAGGCGCTACGGATCGCCCAGGCAGCAGAATTCGTAGAGAAGAAACAGGAGGGCTTAGAACTTTCGATTGAGCAGAACGGAAGGAATCTAAGTGGAGGACAGCGGCAGCGTCTGACGATTGCAAGAGCCCTGGTAAGACAGCCAGAGATACTGATTCTGGATGATTCGGCGTCCGCTTTGGATTTTGCTACGGATGCGGCTCTTCGCAGGGCGATTCGGGAGAATACGGAGAATATGACAGTATTCCTGGTATCCCAGAGGGCGACTACGGTAAAGAATGCCGATAAGATAGTGGTTCTGGATGATGGAGAAGTGGCAGGAGTCGGAACCCATGAGCAGTTATTGGAAACCTGTGAGGTATACAGGGAGATCTGCCTGTCACAGTTATCCAAAGAGGAGGTGATGGGCCATGGCTGCTAAGAATCGTAATACGAAGAAAAATGATCCTGTGAGTAAACGTGAGAAAGAGAGCAGGAATAAAGCGACGCTTCGTAGGATTCTCAAATATATTTCGCGGTATAAATTGATGGTAGCTGCATCCATCCTATTGGCGGCGGTAGCAGTTGCGCTGACGCTGTATGTGCCGATTCTGATTGGTGAAGCGGTAGATCAGATTGTAGGACCAGGGGATGTGAATCTGCATGCCCTGTTGGAGATATTGAAGAAGATTGTAGTAATCACGCTGATTACAGCGGCGGCTCAATGGATTAAGAATCATATTAACAATCAGGTGACTTATCATGTAGTGGAAGATATCCGTACGAAAGCATTTAACCATATTCAGAAATTACCGGTCAGTTATGTGGATACACATCCTACGGGAGACATTGTAAGCCGGATTATCACGGATACGGATCAGTTTTCCGAAGGTCTGCTGATGGGCTTCACCCAGTTATTTACCGGAGTGACGACGATTGCAGGGACACTTTTGTTCATGTTGAGCATTAATCTTTGGATTACGCTTGTGGTAGTTGCGGTGACGCCGTTATCCTTCTTTGTAGCCAAATTCATCGCTAAGAGAACTTTTACCATGTTCAAATTCCAATCCGAGACGAGAGGGGCGATGACGGCGCTTACGGATGAAATGCTGGGGAATCTGAAAGTTGTGAAGGCATTTGCACATGAGGAAGAGGCGCAGAAGGAATTCGAAGAGATTAATCATAAGTTAGTCGGGTATTCCATGCGGGCAACTTTCTTCTCATCCATTGTCAATCCGTCTACCAGATTTGTGAATTCTATCGTGTATGCGGCGGTGGGATTCATCGGGGCTTTGATGGCGGTGAGAGGATATATTACGGTTGGACAGCTGACCAGTTTCCTGAATTATGCGAACCAGTATACGAAGCCGTTTAATGAGATCTCCGGTGTGGTAACAGAATTACAGAATTCGATTGCATCAGCATCCAGAGTCTTTGAGTTGATGGATGAGCCTGCGATGAAAGAAGATAGTGATGATGCGAGAGTGCTTCGTCAGGCAGAAGGCTATGTGGATATGGAGCGAGTGGACTTCAGTTATACGCTGGATACGGAATTGATTCAGGATCTGAATCTTCATGTGAAACCGGGACAGAGAGTGGCGATCGTCGGACCGACTGGATGTGGCAAGTCTACGCTGATTAATCTGTTGATGCGGTTCTATGAAGTGGATGAAGGCTCCATTAAGGTGGATGGTACAGATAATAGGGAAATTACCAGAGAAAGCCTGAGGGCGAATTTCGGAATGGTGTTGCAGGAGACCTGGCTTAAGTCATGTACGGTGCGGGAGAATATCGCCTATGGAAAACCAGATGCGACGGAGAATGAGATTATTCGTGCAGCAAAAGAAGCACATTGCCATAGTTTTATCATGCGTATGCCGGATGGCTATGATACAATACTTGGCGAGGATGGCGGCATGTTATCCCAGGGACAGAAGCAGTTGCTCTGTATTGCAAGAGTAATGCTATGCTTGCCACCGATGCTGATATTGGACGAAGCAACCTCCTCTATCGATACCAGAACAGAACTCAAGATACAGAATGCATTTGCGAAGATGATGGAAGGAAGAACTTCATTCATTGTAGCACATCGTCTGTCAACGATTAAAGAAGCAGATGTGATACTCGTTATGCGGGATGGAAATATCGTAGAACAAGGGACGCATCAGGAGTTGTTAGAGAGAAAAGGCTTCTACGAGAAACTTTATATGGCACAATTCTCACGCTAGGCATGAGACGTGCAAAAAATCAGAGGCAAGGATGGACGTTGTGCTCGCACATAAGACCATCCTTGCCTCTGATTTTTTATAGGGCGAAGCCCGTGGTCGATATGAAGCCCCGCTTCATATCGACCGCACGCCTCATACTGTCCCCATGTCGATCATACAATCACGCGAAGCCGTCAGGCGAGCCTATTGAGTCAAATCACGCGAAGCCGTCAGGCAAGCTCATTAACCCACTCGCCCCACAATTTGTCAAGGGCTAAAACTTTATAAAATTTCCCACCCAAACGAATATCAAAACACCATAATGAGAATCATTTTACTAGAGCAAAATTTACTTGATTCATCTAGGAGGGTTCTGATTATGGCACAGGGTAAAGTTGAGATCTGCGGTGTAAATACGGCGAAACTGCCAATCCTGAAGGAAGCGGAAAAAGAAGCACTATTCGTCCGAATTAAAGCCGGAGATGAGGATGCGAAAGAAGAATACATCAAAGGAAATCTAAGATTAGTATTAAGCGTTATTAAACGCTTTTCCAATAGCAATGAAAATCCTGACGATTTGTTTCAGATCGGGTGCATCGGGCTGATCAAGGCAATCAATAATTTTAACACAGAGTTAGATGTGAAGTTTTCTACCTATGCGGTTCCTATGATTATCGGGGAGATTCGCAGATACATGAGAGATAACAATTCGATCCGTGTAAGCCGTTCCCTGAGAGATACCGCTTATAAAGCAATCTACGCAAAAGAGAACTATGTCAAGCGGAATCTAAGAGAGCCGACCGTTCAGGAGATTGCAGAGGAGATCGGAATATCAAAAGAAGATATCGTATTCGCATTGGACGCGATTCAGGCGCCTATGAGCCTTCAGGAACCGGTCTATAATGATGGCGGAGATGCACTCTATGTCATGGATCAGTTAAGCGATACCAAGAATAAAGAAGAGAAGTGGATAGAAGATCTGTCGCTGGAGGCAGCGATGGAGCACTTAGGAGAGCGGGAACGATATATCATTAAACTGCGGTTTTTTGAGGGAAAGACACAGATGGAAGTGGCAGATGAGATACAGATCTCTCAGGCGCAGGTCAGCCGCCTGGAGAAGAATGCACTTCGGGTAATGCGGCAGTATCTCACATAAGGAAGAATAAAAAGGGGCAGGGCTATTTTAATTTGGGACAGGGTAAATTGAAAAAGGGACACCACAAATCGAATCGGGGACGGGGGAAATTGAAAAAACCCCCGTCCCCATATTGCATTTTTGGTACACTCATACTATGATTATGACATGGAGGACATTATTATGAAGGCATGTATCTTTGATTTAGATGGAACATTAACCAACACACTGGAATCTTTAACATATTCGGTAAAGGCGACTTTAAGAGAGATGAATCTCCCGGAGATTACGGAGGATGAATGCAGAAGGTTTGTAGGAAACGGAGCCAGAGTCCTGATGGAGTGTTCGCTTCGGGCATCCGGGGAGGAGAATCTTAAGAGGCTGGATGAAGGAATGGAGATATATGGACGTATATTTGATGAGAATTGTACATATCATGTAACACCCTATGAAGGAATTACCCAGATGCTCCAGGCACTGAAGGAGAGAGGAATCAAACTGGCGGTGTTGTCGAATAAGCCGCACCGGCAGACGGTGAAAGTAGTTCGGGAGATTTTTGGCGAAGACGTATTCGACTATGCACAGGGACAGCGGGAAGACATCGCAAGAAAGCCGGAACCGGCAGGGGTATACTATCTGATGGAACAGATGCAGGTGTCGAAGGAAGAGTGCCTGTATGTGGGGGACTCGGAGGTGGATATCCAGACGGGGCATAATGCCGGGGTTAAGACCATCAGCGTAGCATGGGGATTCAGAGATCAGGAGACGTTAGCAGCTGCAGGAGCCGATGTGATCATTGGCAGCCCGGAAGAGTTATTGCAGTTTGTGTAGATTGATTGGAGCAATCAAAGACAAAAATGGTTAAGGGAGGATTGGAATGATGTATGAGTACGATGAAGAATGCCTGCAGACATTTTTGAAGAATCAGGCACAATTGTTTGACGAGCCGGTGGCAGAGTCATTGGAGGAGGCAGAAGCATTCCTGGAGGACTGTATGGCAGTTGTAGTGGACAGCATTGAGGAAGTGAGGGATTTCCTTGAGAGCGAAGGGCTGGATGTAGAAGGAATGTCCATGGAAGAGATCGAAGAAGCGTCAGAAGTATTTTCCATTCCGGGCGGAAGATATCTGATCGTTGAAGGATAATATGTGGATTGGAACAGTGAAGAAAAAGCCGCAACTACTCGGTAGTTTCGGCTTTTTTCAATGCTTCGTCGATTGCATTTACAATAATCTGTGAAGTATACGGATTTTCTTCGGAATATTGGATATTCTCCAGAGACTGGTTATCATACACCTGTTCTGCAATTTCTTCAATGGTTGGCTGAATCAGCGGATACATGGTTGCTACCGTTTCATCCAGGTTCGAGAAGCGGATGGAGTTGATGTGGGATTCGTCCACGGTAACTTCCACTTCAAGGGCTGTATTATTTAGTGTGACCGTGGAGGTATAGACTCCCGGCATATATTTTTCTTCATTATTTTTGGCTTCTTTATTCTTGGGAAGGAACATGAATACCAGCAACAGTATCAGTATGATAGCCAGTGCGGCGAAAACTACTGTGTAGATAATCTCCTTCATATGCAATACGACGATTTTTGTTTTGGAACTCATAGAGACCTCCTGTATTGTACATAATATAGTTGTTTTCTATAATGTATGATAAAAGAGGGAAAAATATGCAGAAAAATTCTTCAGTACCCCTATCGACACAAGATTGATGCTTACCTGTCTTGCCAAAATCCCCCACTTCTTGTATAATAAAAAACTACGATTTCCAGCGATATGCATGCTGTAAGCTGACAGGAGCCGGCAGAGGCATGTGGTTTAGAAAATTTGGGAAAATAAAACTGAGGTGAAGAGAATGTATATCATTGCAGGATTGGGAAATCCAACGTCACAGTACGAGGGAACCCGGCATAACGTGGGATTCGATGTCATAGATGCTCTTGCAGACAAATATAATATATCTGTGGATGGCAGAAAGAGCCGTGCGTTCATTGGAAAAGGAATCATCGAAGGACAGAAAGTGATTCTTGTAAAGCCCCAGACGTATATGAATCTAAGTGGGGAGAGCATCCGGGGACTGGTGGATTATTATAAGATTGATGAAGAGCAGGAACTCCTGGTCATTTATGATGATGTAAGCCTGGATGTGGGACAGCTTCGCATCCGCAAGAAAGGAAGCGCCGGCGGTCATAATGGAATCAAGAGTATTATTGCTAATCTTGGAACGCAAGTGTTTCCGAGGATTAAGGTAGGAGTTGGCGAGAAGCCGAAGAAATATGACCTGGCTGACTATGTTCTTGGACATTTTTCCAAAGCAGACCGGGAGATTATGGAGGAAGGCTACCAAAAGGCAGTGAAAGCCATCGAAATGATTCTGAAAGGCGAACTGGAGGCGGCTATGAACGAGTATAACAGAAAAGTAAAGCCTAAGGAGGCATAAGATATGCAAGCCCTAACCAGGCCATTGAATGAATTGGCAGAATTTGAGGAGATTTATAAGAAACGGATGAAAGAGCCGGGAATGATACGAGTCTGCGGCTGTGTCAATTCCCAGAAATCCCATATGATGTATGCACTGAGCGATGACTGTTATTATAAAGTCATCGCTTGTTCCAGTGAATCGAAAGCCAAACAGGTCTATGAAGAATATCGTTTTCTGGATTCGGAGACCTATCTGTATCCGGCAAAAGACCTTCTGTTTTATCAGGCGGATCTTCGAAGCAAGGAACTGGTAAGACAGCGGATGGAAGTACTTCAGGCAATTGTTGCGGGAGGTCCAATTACAGTGGTGACCAGTTTTGATGCTTTCATGGATTCGCTTCTTCCAAAAGAAGTGATTGGAGAAAGAATCATTCATATTGAAAGTGACAGTATCTTGAATCTGGAAGACATGCAGAGGCGTTTGACCTCGTTAGGCTACGACCGGGAGGTGCAGATTGAAGCGCCGGGACAATTCGCAGTCCGGGGAGGAATTCTGGATGTCTATCCATTGACGGAAGAACTTCCGGTACGTATAGAACTTTGGGGCGACGAGGTGGATTCGATCCGCACCTTTGATGTGGAGACCCAGAGATCCATAGAGAATCTGACGGAGGTATCAATCTGTCCCGCAGCTGAATTCCCACAGGAGGGAGAGCGAGGAGTCTCATTCCTGGATTACCTTCCTGTGGAGGATACCATCCTATTCCTGAATGAGCCTGTCCGGCTGATTGAAAAGGGACAGGGCGTGGAAGAAGAATTCATGGAAGCGCAGAAAAAGCGTGTTGAGAGCGGATATGAGATGACGGATGGAGAAGTGCGGTTGTATCAGACGGAAGAAGTGTTGGATAAGATCAATGCTTATCGAAGCATTGGTTTTTTTGCGCTAGATATGCGATGTAAGGGGCTTTTGTCGCGGGATTCTTATAGTTTGCAGACCAAGAGCGTGAATCCATATAACAGTAGTTTTGATGCACTGACCCAGGATCTGAAGCGTTTAAAAAGGAATGGATACCGTGTAATCTTATTGTCCGGTTCCAGAACCAGAGCAAAGAGATTGGCAGAGGATCTGCGGGACTATAATCTAAGCAGTTACTACAGCGATGATATGGATCGGGAAGTGATGCCGGGAGAGATTATGACCGCATATGGGCATGTGGCAGAAGGATACGAATATCCCTTGCTTAAGTTCACAGTCATCTCAGAGACGGATATCTTTGGTAAGGCAAAAAAGAAGAAAAAGAGAAAAACCTATGAAGGACGAAAGATTCAGAACTTCGCAGAGTTAAAGCCGGGAGATTATGTAGTCCATGAAAATCACGGGCTTGGAATCTATCAGGGAATCGAGAAGATTGAGGTAGATAAGGTAGCCAAAGATTATATGAAGATCTCCTATGCACAGGGCGGGAATCTCTATATTCCTGCAACGCAGTTAGATTTGATTCAGAAATATGCAAGTGCGGATGCAAAGAAACCGAAACTGAACCGCCTTGGCACTCAGGAATGGAATAAGACGAAGACTAGGGTAAGAGGAGCGGTTCGGGAGATTGCCAAAGATCTGGTAAAACTCTATGCAGCCAGACAGGAACAGGAGGGCTATGTATATGGCGAGGATACCGTCTGGCAGAAGGAGTTCGAAGAGATGTTCCCATTCGAAGAGACGGAGGATCAGCTGCTTGCCATTGAAGCGGTGAAACGAGATATGCAGAGCCACAAGATTATGGATCGCCTGATCTGTGGAGATGTAGGATACGGCAAGACGGAGATTGCGATTCGTGCCGCGTTTAAAGCGGTGCAGGAGAATAAGCAGGTGGTATATCTGGTGCCGACGACCATATTGGCGCAGCAGCACTATAATACATTCCTGCAGCGGATGAAGGATTTCCCTGTTCGGGTAGACCTGATGTGCAGATTCCGGACGCCTGCCCAGCAGAAGAAGACCATAGAGGATACGAAGCGAGGTCTTGTGGATATTATAATCGGTACCCACAGAGTATTGGGAAATGATCTGAAATTCAAAGACCTTGGACTTCTGATCATCGATGAGGAACAGCGTTTTGGCGTACAGCACAAAGAGAAGATTAAGCAGTTAAAAGAGAATGTCGACGTATTGACACTGACGGCCACACCGATTCCAAGAACACTTCATATGAGTCTGATTGGAATACGCGATATGAGTGTCCTGGAAGAAGCGCCGAATGACCGTATGCCGATCCAGACCTATGTGATGGAATATAATGATGAGATGGTACGTGAGGCCATTGAGAGAGAATGCAGCAGACAGGGACAGGTATATTATGTCTATAACAGGGTAGAGGATATTGCTGAGGTGACTGCCCATATCCAGAAACTGGTGCCGGATGTTACGGTGGAATTCGCCCATGGGCAGATGAAGGAACACCAGTTAGAGAAGATCATGTATGATTTCATCAATGGAGAGATTGATGTTCTGGTATCCACGACTATCATTGAGACCGGACTGGATATCTCTAATGTAAATACGATGATCATTCACGATTCTGACCGCCTGGGACTCTCCCAACTGTACCAGCTTCGCGGAAGAGTGGGACGCTCGAATCGAATGGCATATGCATTCCTCCTATATCGTAGAGATAAGATGTTAAAAGAAGTAGCGGAGAAGAGGCTGTCCGCCATTCGGGAGTTCACAGATCTTGGCTCTGGCTTCAAGATTGCCATGCGGGATCTTGAGATCCGGGGAGCAGGGAACCTTCTGGGAGCGGAGCAGCACGGACATATGGAAGCCGTCGGCTATGATATGTATTGCAAGATGCTTAATGAGGCGGTCAAGCATCTGAAGGGCGAGATGGAAGAAGAGACTTATGCTACGACCATGGATCTGAATGTAGATGCTTATATTCCGGATTCCTATATCCCGAATGAGTATCAGAAACTGGATATCTATAAACGGATTGCTGCGATTGAGGATGAAGAAGAGAAAGATGATATGGTAGAAGAACTGATTGATCGGTTCGGAGATATTCCAAAGAAGGTGGAGAAACTCTTAGAAGTCGCAAGTCTGAAAGCACTTGCGCACAATGTCTATGTGACATCAGTAGAGCAGAAAGGCGAAGTGTATACATTTACTATGTATGAAAAGGCGAAGATACAGACTACGAAGATACCACAGCTCCTAGAATCATTCAAAGGAGAACTGGTCATCAAGGCAGACTCAGAGAATCCATGTTTTATCTATGAGAAGAAGATAAGGAATAAGAAGGAAAAGGGAGTGGATGCCCTGGCAGTTGTGAAAAATGTGTTAATTGGTTTGAAGGGATTGATTGACCGGTAAAAAAAGTATATAATATAGTGGTTAACGGTACTAAGGAGGGTATATAAGAAGATGAAAAGGAAGATATTGGTACTCGCGATGGCTGGGATGATGGCAGTGACTTCTCTTACCGGTTGTGGTTCGCTGAAAGAGGATGATGTGGCAGTCACTGTTAATGATAAGGAGATTACGGCAGGTGTGGCAAATTTCTACGCAAGATATGTACAGGCACAGTATGAGACCTATTATTCTGCTTATCTGGGAGATGATATGTGGAATTCAGAGGCATCTGAAGGCAAGACTTATGAAGAGTCTGTGAAGGATTCCGTGTTGAAGGAACTGGAGACGATGGTTCTTCTGGAAGAGCATATGGATGAGTATGAAGTATCATTGTCCGATGAAGAGAAGGAAGTCATTGACAAGTCTGTGAAAGAATTCGATGAGGCGAATGCTCTGGATGACAAGGAGCTGGTATCCGGTTCGAAAGAGACGGTTAAGCGTATCATGACACTGATGGCAATTCAGCAGAAGATGAAGGATGCGATTCAGGCGGGTGTGGATACGGAGGTTTCCGATGAGGAAGCAGCACAGAAGAGTATGCAGTATGTATTGTTCTCATATACATCAACGGATGAGAACGGAGAGTCTGTGGATCTGACAGATGAAGAGAAGGCAGAGGTTAAGAATCAGGCGACAGCATTCGCGGAAGGCGCCAAAGCAGCTGAGGACTTCAGCGCTTATGCGACAGAACAGGGTGCAGAGGCGAAGACAGCAACGTTTGATGCAGAGAGCACTTCTCCATCCGAGGATCTGATCAAAGCAGCCGATGCATTGGAAGAGGGCGGCGTGACAGACGTGATTGAGACGGATACAGGATGCTATGTTGCGAAGGTGACAAGTCTTCTGGATCGTGAGGCGACCGATTCGAAGAAGCAGACGATTATCAGTGAGAGAGAGCAGCAGCTCTATACAGATACCTGTGATGAGTGGCTTGATAAGGCAGAGATTAAGGTACATGAGAGTGTATGGAAGAAGATTGACTTTAGCGATATGTCAGTTACGATCAGACAGGATGATTCAGAGCCGTATGCAGATACCGTCCAGACGGATGATGTGGCGGATTCTGGTTCGGAGAGTGAATAAGATTGGAGAAATGAAAAAGATAGTAAATGGTCCGGTGTTATATTAACCGGACCATTTGTTATGCCTTTATTATGTCAGATTCTATTCAAGAATGACGAATCTTGAAGAGTCGTTTCAGAGATTAACTCATCAAAGATGTCAGAATCTCATTCACTAACTTGCCATCAGCCTTGCCTTTTACCTTCGGCATCAGGACTTTCATGATCTTACCCTTATCTTTGGCAGTTGGTGCTTCAATACCGACTTCTGCCAAGGTAGCAGTGATTACCTCTCTGATCTCTGTCTCATCCATCATCTTAGGAGCATATTGCTCTAATACAGCCAGACGCTTGTTGCATTCTTCGATAATCTCAGTGCGGTCTGCAGGAGTCATCTCCAGAGTCTCTTTGGTCTGCTTAATCTCTTTCATGATGACCTGTGTTTCTTCTTCTTCCGTCAGATCCGCGCGTTTGTCAATTGCTTTATTCTTAAGAGCAGCCAGCAGCATGGACAGTGTTTCCTTGGTTTCCTTGTCTCCGGCTTTCATGGCTTTGACCATATCGCCGCGAACTTCTTCAATTTTACTCATGATTAATCCCTCCTAGTCTTGTCTTCCCATTATTATACAGAAGTATGTGTAAAATATCCAGTGGAAAATGAACGGATGAAGAATAAGAAAGTAACAGTTCAGCCATAAGCCGGATTGTGGGCGAATCATGCTTGCATGAATGAACACACAATCCGGCTTATGAGCAGAGCGCCATTTTATGAGCAAAAAGAGCTGCGTAGCAGCGGAGAAGCATCGCAGATGCGTTTTGCGAATGGCGCGGGCTGAACTGTTACATAAGAAAAGGAAAAAAGCGGCTGCATTCTGCTGAGTTCAGGAGAAGATATCAGTTCTCAACACTGAAATATTTTCACAAAGAATTGGGAATATAAAGAATAGGGGCATTAGACTGATTCAAAACGGAAATCACTTCATTCGCGCAACATCTATTGTCGTCAGGATCAATCTCTGGTACGATAGATACAACAAAGAAAGGAAGTGAAGCATATGGTAATACAAGATAGTTATATTACGATTGCCTGGCTGGTACTTCTGATATTACTTCTGATCATTGAGATCATTACGGTAGGGCTGACCAGTATCTGGGCGGCAGGCGGTGCTCTGGTGGCGCTGATCCTCAATATCCTGGGTATTCCGCTTGCAGGACAGGTGGCAGCATTTCTCATCGTAACCTTCGTGCTTCTGATTTTTACAAGACCGTTTGCAGTGAAGTTCATCAATACCGATCGGGTGAAGACGAATTACGAAGGGATCATCGGCAAGACGATCCGCATTGCGGAGAGAGTGGATAATATCAGACAGACGGGGATGGCAGTTGTGAGCGGTCAGGAGTGGACCGTGAGAGCGGAATCTGATGATGAGATTCTGGAACCGGACATGCTGGCGAAAGTAGTGAACATATCAGGAGTAAAACTGATTGTAAGAAAGTATGAGGAGGAATAGAGTATGGTAGGATTTATTGTAATGGTAATTGTGGTTGTGATTGTATTGTTGCTATTGATTTCCTGTATTAAGATTGTGCCGCAGGCAAAAGCAATGGTTGTGGAGCGTCTGGGAGCGTATCAGGCGACATGGAGTACCGGGCTGCATTTTAAGGTGCCGATTATTGACCGTGTTGCAAGAAGCGTTGACTTAAAAGAGCAGGTAGTGGATTTTGCGCCGCAGCCGGTTATCACGAAAGATAACGTTACGATGAGAATTGATACGGTTGTGTTCTATCAGATTACAGACCCGAAGATGTTCTGCTATGGTGTGGCGAACCCGATTATGGCAATTGAGAACCTGACTGCGACAACGCTTCGTAATATTATCGGTGACCTGGAACTGGATGAGACACTCACTTCCAGAGAGACGATCAATACAAAGATGAGATCATCGCTTGATGTAGCAACAGATCCCTGGGGAATCAAGGTGAACCGTGTAGAACTTAAGAACATCATCCCTCCGGCAGCGATCCAGGATGCGATGGAGAAGCAGATGAAGGCAGAACGTGAACGTCGTGAAGCAATTCTTCGTGCAGAAGGAGAGAAGAAGTCTACCATCCTTGTTGCAGAAGGCCAGAAAGAATCTGCGATTTTGGATGCAGAAGCCGAGAAGCAGGCAGCGATCTTACGTGCTGAGGCTAAGAAGGAAGCCATGATCCGTGAGGCAGAAGGTGAGGCTGAGGCGATTATGAAGGTACAGCAGGCGAATGCAGATGGTATCCGTTTCCTGAAAGAAGCGGGGGCAGATGAGGCTGTTCTTACGATTAAGAGTCTGGAAGCATTCGAGAAAGCAGCAGACGGCAAGGCAACGAAGATCATTATTCCATCTGAGATTCAGGGGCTTGCAGGTCTGGTTAAGAGTGCGAAGGAGATTGTTGAAGAGTAGGTTGAGAAAGGTAAGGACGGAATTCGTACGCTGCCGCAAGAATGCTGCGGGAATACTGCATGATTGCAGGCGGCTGCGGATGGATTAGAAAGAGGAGGCAGAGTAATGACGCATATATTGATTCTGGAAGATGACAGGAATTCTATGGAAGCCCTGGAGAAGATTCTTATGGAATATTCAGAAGATATCTGTGTGCATACTGCCTCCTCTTACAGGGAAGCGAAAGACTTGCTGGATGCGGATATACAGTATGGTATCTTCCTCCTGGATGTGAATCTGGGGGGAGAGAACCGGGAGGATATCGGCGGGATTATCTTCGCAAGAGAGATACGGGAACAGTTCCGTTATACATTTACGCCGATTGTCATGGTAACTTCCGTAGGCGCAATGGAGATGCAGGCATACAGGGAATTACACTGTTACCAGTATATCATGAAGCCTTTTTGGCCGGAGCAGGTGAAAGAAGTGGTTCGGAAAGTACTGGAAAAAGAGAGACAGGATAAGAAGAAAGAATCTCCGTCCGTTGTCGTTAAGAAAGACGGAGTGAATTATCAGGTGAAGTGTGAAGACATCCGCTATATAGAAGCGATTCCCCGTGGAATCCGGATTCACATGAAGAAAGAAGATTGGAATGTTCCCTATGTAACGTTGAAACAGATTCTGATGAAGGTTCCGGATGGAATGTTTCTTCAATGCCATCGCATGTTCGCTGTGAACCGGCGGGAAGTGGAATACTATGATACGGTGAATCGGATCGTGAAATTAAAAGACTGCAAGGATATTGTAGAAATAGGAGTGACCTATAAGTCTGAGATTGGGAGGCTGATTGGTGGTTAATTGGGTAAGAAAGTTTTTATACAGGATCTTTTGCGTGATTGCGCTTCTGGTGTCTGTGTATCTGGTGGTGGATTTCCTGGTAAGCGGGACATTCGATTACCGGATTTTTCTTATGTTTCTTCTGATGGTAGTCGTAATTGTATGGGGAATTGCAGACTGGCGTAAAAGTTATATTTTGATGCAGCAAAAAGAGTCCGAGTTGAAATTGTATCAGCATTATATCCAGCCGCTTGAGGAACTGGTAAAAGAAATACGTGCGAAGCAGCATGAGTTCGATAATCATATGAATGCGATTCTGAATATGTATCTGACGGTGGATAACTATGAGGAACTGGTAGAACGCCAATCTGCATACATTACAGAAGTCATTAAAGATGACGATAGCCGGCAGTATCTTCCTCTCCTTAGGATTAGTGATAAGGTTCTGGCAGGCTTCCTCTACAGTAAGATTGTACGTGCTCCTTCGTATGTTAAAACAGAAGTAGAAGTTAAGAGTCTGGAGATTATATCGGGGATATCGGAGCATCATCTGATTGAGATTGTCGGTACATTGGTGGATAACGCTTATGAGGCGTGTACAAAAGAGCGTTCCCAGGTTATCATGGAACTGGATTCAGAAGATGACAGATTGGTATTTATGATCAAGAATCAGGTGGAAGATATGAAACTTCGGAATATTAACCGTTTCTTTGAAAAGGGATATTCTACCAAAAGCGAGGATGGAAGGCATGGTCTGGGGCTGTATAATGCGAAGATGCTGATTGAGCGCTATCATGGAGACATTATCGTGAGTACAGAGAGTGCGAATGACAGAGAGTACATCTGCATGAAAGTGATCGTATAAGAAGCAGGTATAAAATTCTCCTTTTTACAGATACTATTTCCAGTGATGGAAAGTATAGTAAATGGAGGATTTTTTTATATGAAAGCAACAGGAATTGTACGTCGTATAGATGATCTTGGGAGAGTGGTCATACCAAAAGAGATTAGAAGGACTTTAAGAATTCGGGAAGGTGATCCGCTAGAGATATTCACTGACCGGGAAGGAGAGATTATCCTTAAGAAATATTCGCCAATCGGAGAGTTGTCTACATTCGCCAGGCAGTATGCCGAGAGTCTTTCCCAGACGCTTGGATGCCTGGTCTGCGTGTGCGACATGGATCAGATCATAGCGGCAGCTGGCGCGGGAAAGAAGGATCTCCAGGATAAATACATCAGCCGGCAGTTAGAGAAACAGTTAGGCGATAGAACCCAGTTGGTGGCAGCGGCAGGGGAGAAGAAGTATATCGCTGTATCAGACAGTCAGGAGGAAGAATACGAATATGAGGTCATCAGCCCGATCATCTGTGAAGGAGATGTCATCGGAGGAGTTATCCTTCTGTCGAAAGATGCCAAGAAGAAACTGACAGAACTGGAACAGAAGATGGCAGTATGTGCGGCAGGATTCTTAGGCAGCCAGATGGAGCAATAGAGGCAGATTGGAGAAATCAAGGAATAATTCGGGACTTCCCGTCATACCTTGTGATAGACAAGGAGGGATGGGAGATGGAGAGACAGGTTCGAAAAGATTCCAAGGTTATGTGGGTATTAAAATCACTTCTGGCTTCTTATGTTGTGACAGGAATTCTGCTGCTGTTAATGGCAATGGCGCTGTATAAACTGGAATTGAATGAGAAAGCAGTGTCGGCGGCAATTGTAGCAATCTACATTATGGCAACTCTGATTGGTGGGATTATCATCGGCAAATTTGCCAAAGTAAAGAGATTCTTATGGGGGTTAGGTCTTGGAATTGGATATTTTGCCTTGCTTTTGTTGATTACGCTGGGTGTATACCATACGCTGAATGGAGATGGAACCAATCTGGTGACCACGTTTATCCTGTGTGCAGGCGGCGGAATGGCTGGCGGCATGTTATCGTGATAAAGTTATTGCGAAAATAGCCATGAAATGCTATAATAACAGAAGTTAACCAAAGGTAAGGAGGAGCATGAACATGAAACATGTAAAGACATTAAATACACAGACCATGAATAACAACATGAAGAAGAGTGGATGCGGCGAGTGCCAGACATCTTGCCAGTCAGCATGTAAGACTTCCTGTACAGTAGGAAATCAGACTTGCGAACAGAAGAAATAGTTTAGAATTATATGGAATACTCGGGACAGCGGTCTTAAGGGTCGCTGTTTCTTGTTGTATAAGATTGTTTGTTGAAAAGTGTAAAGTCTCATAGTAAGTGAGAGTTCTCATAAGAAAATGAAAGGGGTACATAGCCTTGGTTCATCAGTACAAGAATAATGGATATAATATCGTCATGGATGTTTACAGCGGTGCTGTCCATGTGGTAGACGATGTATGCTATGACGTGATTGCATGCCTGAATGAGAGGGAAGAGGAACATACGGCAGATACTTTGAAGGAGCCGTCTGTGCTTGTGGATCTCAGGAAGGGATTTGAGCAGAGGTATAAGGAAGATGAGATTAAGGATGCTCTGTCAGATGTGATCGAACTGACAGAAGCAGGACAGTTATTTGTAAAAGATACATATGAATGCATGATCGAAGAAGTGAAGAAGAGAAAAACGGTAGTTAAAGCCCTCTGTCTTCATATTGCACATGACTGTAACCTTGCCTGTAAGTATTGTTTTGCAGAAGAGGGAGAATATCATGGCAGACGCGCGTTGATGAGTTATGAAGTGGGAAAGAAAGCACTGGATTTCCTGATCGCTCATTCAGGCAACCGCCACAACCTGGAAGTGGATTTCTTCGGCGGGGAACCGCTGATGAACTGGCAGGTTGTGAAGGATCTTGTGGCTTACGGAAGAGAGCAGGAGAAGATTCATAACAAGCATTTCCGTTTTACCGTGACAACGAATGGAGTTCTGCTGAACGATGAAGTGCAGGAATTCGTGAATAAAGAGATGGATAATGTAGTCCTAAGTCTGGATGGAAGAAAAGAGATTAATGACCTGATGCGTCCATTCAGGAATGGAAAAGGCAGTTACGACCTGATTGTTCCGAAGTTCCAGAAACTTGCAGACAGCAGGAATCAGGAGAGATACTACATTCGTGGAACATTTACAAGGAATAATCTGGACTTTTCTCAGGATATTCTGCACTTTGCAGATCTTGGCTTCAAGCAGATGTCGATTGAGCCGGTGGTTGGAGACGAGAGCGATCCGTATGCAATCCGTGAAGAGGACATTCCGGCGATCAAAGAAGAATACGATAAACTTGCGAAGATTATGATTGAGCGCGAAAAAGAAGGAAAAGGTTTTAATTTCTTCCATTTTATGATAGACTTAGACGGTGGACCTTGTGTAGCGAAGAGATTGTCCGGATGTGGTTCCGGAACAGAGTATCTGGCAGTTACACCTTGGGGAGACTTGTATCCGTGTCATCAGTTTGTAGGACAGGAAGAATTCCTGATGGGGAATGTAGATGAAGGTATCGTAAAACCGGAGATTGCAGATGATTTCCGCAGTTGTAACGTATATTCGAAGGACAAGTGCAGAGATTGTTTTGCCAAATTCTACTGCAGTGGGGGATGTATGGCAAATTCTTATAATTTCCACGGTACGATTCACGACACCTATGATATTGGATGCGAGATGCAGCGTAAGCGTGTAGAGTGCGCAATTATGATAAAAGCAGCTTTGGCAGAGGAATAGGACGAGGCGAAAGCGAAGGAAAGCAGAAAGGAAGTATATCATGAAGAAGAACAAAGGCATACTGAGCCTCCTGTTGACAGTGGTATTGATTGCACTGTTAGGATTCACGGTACTGGTTGGATTCGGCAAGACCGGAACCGGGGCAATGAAGAATATTAAGTTAGGTCTGGACCTTGCAGGTGGTGTCAGTATCACGTATCAGGTAAAAGACGATCATCCGTCGGATGAAGAGATGAGTGATACCATCTACAAACTTCAGAAACGTGTAGAGCAGTATAGTACAGAAGCAAGTGTATATCAGGAAGGCAATGACAGAATTAATATTGAGATTCCTGGTGTTACCGATGCGAATGCGATTCTGGACGAACTTGGAAAACCAGGTTCCCTGGAGTTCCAGACACAGGATGGAGAGACGGTTATTACAGGATCAGATGTTGAGACGGCGTCCGCAAGATCGGGTGAAGACAGCATGGGCAACAAGGAGTATTCTGTAGAACTGAATCTGACGGAAGAGGGAAAAGAGAAGTTTGCAGAGGCAACTGAGGCGAATGTCGGCAAGCAGATTGCAATTATCTATGATGGAGAGACCATCAGCAGCCCTCAGGTAAAGCAGGCAATTACCGGAGGACAGGCGTATATTACTGGTAACTTTAGTTATGAAGAGGCAGATAACCTGGCTTCGACGATCCGAATCGGTGGATTGAAACTGGAATTAGAAGAACTTCGTTCTAATGTAGTTGGCGCTCAGTTAGGAGAGCAGGCAATCAGCACCAGTTTGAAAGCCGGAGCGATTGGTCTGGCACTGATCATCATCTTCATGATCTGTGTATACTATCTCCCGGGACTCGCTTCCGGATTGGCACTGATTATCTATACGGAGTTGGTATTACTGATTCTGAATGCATTTAATATCACCCTGACATTACCAGGTATTGCAGGTATTATCCTGGGTATTGGTATGGCGGTCGATGCGAATGTTATTATCTTCGCTCGTGTCCGTGAAGAGATGTCACGCGGAAAGAGCGTGAAGAATTCCCTGAAGACAGGTTTCCAGAAAGCCATGTCTGCGATTGTGGATGGTAACGTAACGACTCTGATTGCAGCAGCAGTTCTGTGGATGAAAGGATCTGGTACGGTCAAGGGATTTGCGCAGACATTGGCGATCGGTATCATCGTATCTATGTTTACTGCGCTTGTGATTACCAGATTGATCGTATTCGCATTCTATGCGGTAGGGCTTCGCAGTGAGAAGATGTACTATCGTCCAAGAAAAGAGAGAGAACCGATTCGTTTTGTGGAGAAGAGGAGAGTGTTCTTCGGTATCTCCGTTGCGTTAATCGCAGCAGGATTGATCGTGATGGGTGTGAACTCTTCTAAGGGAAATGGAGCATTCGCATACGGTCTTGAGTTTGAAGGTGGTACATCTACGAATGTAACCTTTAATGAAGATTACTCAATTGATGAGATAGATGAGAAGATTGTACCGATTGTAGAGGAAGTAACCGGAGATCACAACGTACAGACTCAGAAGGTTGCAGGAACGAATCAGGTAATCATTAAGACGGTTACTCTGGAACTGGATCAGCGTGAAGCATTGAATCAGGCGATGGTGGATAACTTCCAGGTAGATGAATCTAAGATTACTGCTGAGAATATTAGTTCTACTGTAAGTAATGAGATGCGTCAGGATGCAGTTGTTGCCGTAATTATTGCAACGATCTGTATGCTTCTGTACATCTGGTTTAGGTTCAAGGATATCCGTTTTGCTGCAAGTGCGATCTTCGCGCTTCTGCATGATGTGCTGGTAGTTATCGGATTCTATGCAATTGCAAGAATATCCGTAGGTAATACATTTATCGCATGTATGCTGACCATTGTTGGTTATTCTATCAATGCAACAATCGTTATCTTCGACCGTATCCGTGAGGAACTTCACTATCAGACGAAGACAACGGAGTTGATCGATGTGGTAAATAAGAGTATTACTCAGACACTTACCAGAAGTATCTATACTTCGCTTACAACATTCGTGATGGTGGCAATCCTCTACATTATGGGAGTAAGTTCCATTCGTGAATTTGCAGCACCATTGATGGTAGGTGTTATCTGCGGAGCATATTCTTCTGTATGTATTACAGGTGCTCTGTGGTATGTAATGAAGAAGATTGGAAAAAAACCAGCTGCCCAGAAGAATAGCAAGAAGTAATAGGATGTAAGGAAAAAGCAGCCATTGTTGTAGAGATATGACATGGCTGCTTTTTACTAGTTGGGTTCATAATTGATGTAAAAAAGAGGATTAGAACGAAGGAGGAAAAAGAGTGGAGCGTTGGACGTTACTAAGGAAAGGCGCAGATTTTGAGCGGATAGGGAAAAAGTTTGGAATCAGCCCACGTCTTGCCTGTCTGATTAGGAATCGGGATGTGGTAGGAGATGAAGCAGTTGACCGGTATCTGAATGGAACGATTGCAGATCTGTATGATGGGATGTTAATGAAAGATATGGATAGGGCATTAGACATCTTGAGGGAGAAGATTGCAGATCATGAGAAGATAAGGGTGATCGGAGACTATGATATCGATGGAATCAATGCTACATATATCTTACTTGAAGGCTTAGAGAGGCTGGGGGCAGACGTGGATAGTGATATTCCGGATCGTATGAAGGATGGCTATGGCTTGAATATTGAACTGATTGAAAGAGCCATACAAGAAGGAGTCGATACGATTGTAACCTGCGATAATGGGATTGCCGCATCGGAGGAGATTGCTTACGGCAAGAGTCTCGGAATGACCATTATTGTAACGGATCATCATGAAGTTCCATATGATGAGGAAGAGGGGGAGAAGCATTACCGTCTTCCCCCGGCAGACGCGGTCATCGATCCAAAGCAGCCTGGATGTGAATATCCGTTCAAAGGGCTGTGCGGAGCGGCAATTGCCTATAAATTAGTGGAGGCTCTCTGTGAGTCTATGGGAAAGGATGTAGAAGATCTGGATTATCTGATCGAGAATGCAGCGATTGCCACGGTGGGAGATGTCATGGATCTGGAGAACGAGAACCGTATACTGGTGAAAGAGGGGCTGCAGATGCTGACAAGAACCCACAACTATGGCTTGCGTTCCCTGATCGAATGCACCGGACTTGAAAAGGACAGAATCCGCGCATATCACATAGGATTTGTATTGGGACCATGCCTGAATGCAAGCGGAAGACTGGATACGGCAAAAAGAGCCTTGGAACTGCTGAGGGCAAAGAATAAAAAAGAGGCAGATATGCTGGCAGGAGATCTGAAAGCCTTGAATGACAGCCGAAAAGACATGACGGAAATCGCCGTCAAGCAAGCTGTCGAACAAGTAGAGACTACTTCCATAGGAGGAGATAATGTTCTTCTGATCTATCTTCCTGAGTGCCACGAAAGCCTTGCAGGAATCGTAGCAGGAAGAATCAGAGAACGTTATTACAAACCAACATTCGTGCTAACCGATGCAGAAGACGGAGCAAAAGGCTCCGGACGTTCCATAGACGCATATCATATGTATGAAGGACTTAGCCAATGCAAAGACCTCCTTACAAAGTTCGGTGGTCACAAACTGGCAGCAGGACTCTCCCTGAAAAAAGAAAACATAGAACCCCTCCGCAGATTGCTCAATGAGAACGCCACTCTCCAGGAAGAAGACTTGTCCGAGAAAGTAGTCATAGACATGGAGATGCCCTTCTCCTGCGTCACCGAAGCCCTGGTTCAAGAACTATCCCTCCTCGAACCCTTCGGCAAAGGCAATACAAAACCCATCTTCGCCGCCAAAAACATCGAGATCCTATCCGGACGCCTCCTCGGCAAGAACAAAAACGTCCTAAAAATGCAGGTAAGAGACTCCGCCCAGACCGAGATTGAAGCCCTATGCTTCAGCAATACAGAACAATTCCTCGCCTTGCTGGAAGAACGCTATGGCAAACATCAAGTAGAAAACATGCTGATTGGAAGAAGAACCCAGATGACCATATCCATCACCTACTACCCCGACATCAACGAATACATTGGTCAAAAAACCCCACAGATTATCATCACCCACTACCGCTAAAGCCCTACCACCAGCTACCTCCTCACCGCAAAATCTGTTGCCGGAATTCTCGTCATTACTCGCGCCTGGCCAGTACACAGCAGTTAGTTCACCGGAATGTTACCACGTTTGCGTGGAATATGCAGGCGCTCAGAACTGCGTCCACTCGCCACTCCCCGCGAATAATCGAGAATTCCCGGGAAAAATGCAGAATTATTTGAAAAACCCAGTAACTAATGCTATACTAATGAATGTATTTTAACAGGAATGGAGAGATTATTATGAAACCGATTGAAGAGTATGTAAGAAGTATTCCGGATTTCCCAGAACCGGGAATCATATTCAGGGATGTAACCAGTGTATTACAGGATGCTGATGGTCTGACCCTGGCAATAGACCTTATGCAGGAGAAATTAAAAGACGTAGAATTCGACGTAGTTGTAGGCCCTGAATCAAGAGGATTTATTTTCGGTGTGCCAATCGCCTATAACCTGCACAAACCATTCATCCCGATCCGCAAAAAAGGAAAACTTCCATGTGAGACGGTTTCTATCAAATACGAACTGGAATATGGAACAGCAGAGATCGAGATGCATCGTGATGCAATCAAGCCAGGACAGAAAGTAGTCATTATTGATGACCTGATTGCAACAGGCGGAACCAACGAAGCAATGGTGAAACTTGTAGAAGGTCTTGGCGGAGAAGTTGTGAAGGCTGTATTTTTGATGGAACTGGAAGGTCTGAAGGGAAGAGACAGACTGAAAGGCTATAACGTAGAGTCCGTGATTGCATATCCGGGTAAATAGATACGCAAGAGAAAATATTAGACAGGAAGGAGGCGTTAATATGTCAGAGAGAACAACTTATGAATCCATTGATGACCGCATTGCACCGGAGTCTATTATGATAGATAATTCCAAAGGGCTTGAGATCGTAGATGGCCATGCAGTAAAAGCGCCAGGGGATTACGAGAAGCCTGACCACTTATATGACATGTTAATTGCCCGTATCCGTAAGTACCACCCGTCTACGGATGTATCGATGATTGAGAAAGCATACCGTCTGGCAACAAAGGCACATGGCGACCAGTGCCGTAAGTCCGGAGAGCCGTATATTGTCCATCCTCTGTGGGTTGCGATCATACTGGCAGATCTGGAGATGGATAAGGAGACAATTGCATCTGGAATCCTTCATGATGTGGTAGAAGATACGGAGATCAGTGAAGATGAGATCAGAAAAGAATTCGGCAATGAGGTAGCGCTTCTTGTTGATGGCGTTACCAAGTTGGGAAGACTGTCCTATTCTTCGGACAAATTAGACGTACAGGCAGAGAATCTTAGAAAGATGTTCCTTGCAATGGCGAAGGACATTCGGGTTATTATTATCAAACTTGCTGATCGTCTGCACAATATGAGAACCTTGCAGTTTATGAAGCCGGAGAAGCAGAGAGAGAAGGCAAAAGAGACCATGGACATCTATGCTCCGATTGCTCAGAGGCTTGGTATCTCCAAGATTAAGACAGAGTTGGATGATCTGGCGCTGAAGTATTCGCAGCCGGAGGTATTTTTTGACCTTGTCAATCAGATTAATGCGAGAAAGACGGAAAGAGAAGAGTTTGTTCAGCAGATCGTAGAGGAAGTATCTGCACATATGAAGAATGCGAACATCAAGGCAGAGGTGAATGGACGTGTCAAGCATTTCTTCAGTATTTATAAAAAGATGGTGAATCAGGATAAGACCGTTGACCAGATCTATGACCTCTTTGCTGTCCGCATCATTGTAGAATCAGTGAAGGACTGTTATGCAGCCCTTGGAGTGATTCATGAATTATATACGCCGATACCGGGGCGTTTCAAAGATTATATTGCAATGCCAAAGCCGAATATGTATCAGTCGCTGCATACAACGCTGATGAGTTCGGTGGGGCAGCCTTTTGAGATTCAGATTCGTACAGAGGAGATGCATAAGACTGCGGAATACGGTATTGCTGCACATTGGAAATACAAAGAGTCCAATGACGGCAGAAAGAGTGTAGAGGCACAGGAAGAAGAAAAATTAAGCTGGCTTCGTCAGATTCTGGAATGGCAGCGGGATATGTCGGATAACCGGGAATTCATGAACCTGATTAAAGGTGACCTGGATCTGTTTGCAGAGGATGTATACTGCTTCACGCCTCAGGGAGATGTAAAGAACCTTCCGAATGGCTCGACACCGATTGATTTCGCCTATGCAATCCATAGTGCGGTAGGCAATAAGATGGTTGGCGCCAGAGTGAATGGCAAACTGGTCAACATTGATTATAAGATTCAGAATGGCGACAGGATCGAGATCCTGACTTCTCAGAACTCCAAAGGACCGAGCCGTGACTGGCTGAGTATTGTGAAGAGCACGCAGGCGAAGAATAAGATTAACCAGTGGTTCAAGAAAGAGTTCAAAGAAGAGAATATTGTCAAAGGAAAAGAGATGATTGCCAATTACTGTAAGGCAAAATCAATTCCACTTAGCAATATTATGAATCCGAAATATCAAGAGATTGTCCAGAAGAAATACGGATTCAAAGATTGGGAATCTGTTCTGGCAGCGATTGGACACGGCGGCTTAAAAGAAGGCCAGGTGGTGAACCGCCTGGTGGAAGAATATGGTAAGGAGCATAAGCAGGAACTTACCGATGAAGTTGTGCTTGAAAAGGTAGCAGAGGCAGCGAAGAATAAGGTGCATATTGCCAAGTCCAAGAGCGGAATCGTTGTAAAAGGAATTGATGATATGGCAGTGCGTTTTTCCAGATGCTGCAGCCCTGTTCCTGGAGATGAGATTGTAGGGTTTGTGACAAGAGGAAGAGGTCTTTCCATTCATCGTACAGACTGTGTGAATATGATACATCTTACAGAAGCAGAGCGTGCAAGGCTGATCGATGCGGAATGGGAAAGCGAAGTGGCTGAAAAAGAAGGCGGACAGTATCTGGCTGAGATTAAGATGTACACTTATGACAGACAGGGAATGCTGATGGAGATCTCCAAGATATTTACAGAAGTGAATATCGATGTGAAGTCTCTGAATGTACGTACCAGCAAGCAGGGAACGGCTACGATTGAGACTGGATTCATTGTGCATGGCAGAGAGGAACTGGAGAAAACCATTAAGAAACTCCGCCAGATAGACGGCGTAATTGATATTGAAAGGACGACAGGTTAATCGCAGATGAAGGTTGAAAGATTTGCAATAGGAATGCTTGGCACCAATTGTTATCTAGTGATTCATGAAGAGACACATCAGGCGGTTGTGATTGATCCGGCTGATTGTCCTTCTTACCTTATAGAACACATGAAGTCAGAAGGGCTGAAACCTGAAGCAATTCTTCTGACTCATGGACATTTTGATCATACGATGGGGATTGACGGATTCCTGAAGGAATATGCAATCCCGGTATATGTACATGAAGACGAGGAAGAATTAATGAATCAGCCGCAGCTTAACTTGTCAGCGGCATATTCCTCCGGATATACATTTGGCAAAGCGGAATATATCAAAGAGGGGCAGACGCTCCATCTGGCGGGATATGATTTTGAAGTGATCCATACGCCAGGGCATACCAAAGGCGGATGCTGCTATTATGTAAGATCAGAAGGGGTTCTGTTCAGCGGAGATACACTGTTCCAGAGTTCCGTAGGGCGTACGGATTTCCCGGGAGGTAGTTCTTCAGAATTAGTCAGATCTATTCGGGAGAAATTGATGCTTTTGCCGGATGATACGCATGTATATCCGGGACACATGGGAGAGACGACGATTGGTTATGAGAGAACATACAATCCATTTATCTAAAGAGAAATGATTGGAGTGCAAGGATGATTCAAATTATATGTAAGAGCGAGAACTATACCTATAATGTGTATCATATGTTAAAGGCTTTTTATCCGTCTGAGGAGATCCTCAGCAAGATGGAGGAAAAAGCCTCTAATTATGTAATGGTACTGTTGCCGGATGGAGAGAAGATTCCTGTTGGTCCGGGAGAAGTTCAGAATGTCGCAGAGGATATGGATGATGCGGGTTCTATAGAAGAGAAAGAGATGAAGTACCGTATTGATGTCTATATTTATCGCAGATTGACTGAGATTACCGGGCAGTCTCTGGCATGGGGGATTCTGACGGGTGTCAGACCTACAAAGATTGCCATGAAGAAACTGGAAGAAGGGTGGAATCAGGAGACTTTTGTTCCGTGGTTCATGGATGAATGTAAGGTAAGCCATCAGAAAGCCAGACTATCGTGGGAGATTGCGAATCGGGAAAGAGAATTGCTTGACAGGCTGGATTGTGAAGAGGGATACAGCCTCTATGTTGGAATTCCGTTCTGTCCGTCTGTCTGTACTTACTGTTCTTTTAGTTCGGGGGCTCTGGCAGATTGGAAAGACAGAGTGGAAGATTATCTGGAAGCATTGTTAAAAGAACTGCGATTTATCGGGGAGAGATCTGCTGACAGAAAGTTAAATACAATCTATATGGGCGGCGGAACTCCGACAACGCTGACAGCATCACAGCTTGACCGGCTTCTTACCTGTATCGACGAGAATTTCTCCAGAGAATACCTTTTGGAATATACGGTAGAGGCAGGAAGGCCGGACAGCATTACCAGAGAAAAACTGGAAGTACTGAAGCGGCATGAGATTACAAGGATATCCATTAATCCCCAGAGTATGCAGCAGAAGACGCTGGATGTAATTGGACGCAGACATAGTGTGGGCGAGATTGTTACGGCTTATCATATGGCAAGAGAAGTAGGATTCGATAATATTAATATGGATATCATTGCCGGACTTCCGGGGGAGACCATAGAAGATATGCAGAATACTCTGAGACAGATTGAAGACCTGAAACCGGACAGCCTGACGGTACATTCCCTGGCAATTAAGAGAGCGGCTAAGATGGAATTAAAAGATCTTGACCAGGATCCGGACAGAATCTCGCATACGCTGTCCGGGATGATTCGGGAGGCGGCAAAAGCAGCAGAGGGTATGGAATTATTCCCATATTATCTATATCGGCAGAAGAATATTGCGGGGAATTTTGAAAATGTTGGCTATGCAAAGGTTGACAAAGCGGGAATATACAATATACTTATTATGGAGGAAAAACAATCCATCATAGCTGCAGGCGCAGGGGCTTCTACGAAGATCGTATTAAAGGAGCCGATTCCGATGCCTGGCAGTAAAAAGAAGAAGATGACCCGTTTGATGCGTGTAGAGAATGTGAAGGCAATCGATGCTTACATTAACCGTATCGATGAGATGATAGAGCGAAAAGGAGAATGGTTATGGCGTTAAAAAAGAAACCGGTTACCGGAATGAAGGACATGCTCCCTAAGGAGATGGAGATTCGGGATTACGTGATCCAGTTGATTAAAGATACCTACAAGACATATGGCTTCTCCTCTATGGAGACCCCCTGCGTGGAGCATATTGAGAACCTGTGCAGTAAGCAAGGCGGAGATAATGAGAAGTTGATATTTAAGATTCTAAAGCGCGGAGAGAAGTTGAAGATCGATACAGCAAAAGAAGAGAACGATCTGGTAGACGGAGGACTTCGCTATGACCTGACTGTACCTCTTGCAAGATATTATGCGAACCACTCCAATGAATTGCCGGCGCCTTTTAAAGCATTGCAGATTGGCAATGTATGGCGTGCAGACCGTCCGCAGAAAGGACGTTTTCGTCAGTTCATGCAGTGCGATATCGATATTTTAGGAGAGTCTGGCAATCTGGCAGAGATCGAACTGATCCTGGCAACGACAGCCATGCTTGGCAAATTGAATTTTAAGAATTTTACCGTATGTATCAACGACCGCAATATCTTAAAGGCAATGGCGGCATACAGCGGTTTCAAAGAAGAAGACTATGATGAGGTGTTCATTATCCTGGATAAGATGGATAAGATCGGAGCAGAAGGCGTAGCGGCCGAACTGCAGGAGATGGGATATACGAAAGAAAATGTAGACACCTATCTAAAACTTTTCGAAGAAGTGGCTCCGAATGCGGAAGGAATCCGTTATCTGAAAGAGAAACTCGGAGATTATCTGGCAGACCAGACGGCGGATGGCATGGAGATGATCATCTCCAGCGTAGAGGCTGCAAAGGAATGTGAGTTCAATATTAAATTCGATCCAACGCTGGTACGGGGACAGTCTTATTATACCGGAACAATATTCGAAGTGACGATGGATGATTTTGGCGGTTCTGTTGCAGGCGGCGGACGTTATGATAAGATGATCGGCAAATTCACCGGACAGGATACTCCGGCATGTGGTTTCTCGATTGGATTTGAGAGAATCGTTATGCTGCTTCTGGAGAATGGATATGAAGTGCCAAGCAAAGGAAGTAAGAAGGCATATCTGTTAGAAAAGAACATGCCAAAAGAAGGCATGCTGAAGGTATTGGCTCTTGCAAAAGCAGACAGAGAAGCAGGCAAGCAGGTGCTGATCGTCAACATGAAGAAGAATAAGAAGTTTCAGAAGGAACAGTTGATGACAGAGGGGTATGAGGAGATTACTGACTGCTATGCAGATTCTGTAGATAAACTGTAAGAGTTATTGTATGATTGTGGCAGCCTGCAAGAAAGAGGCAGGCTGATTCATAAGAATGGTGTAAGAATATAAAATCAGAAAAGGAGATAGAATGACATGGCTGAGTCAATGCAGGGATTAAAGAGAACCCACAGATGTGGAGAATTATCCAGTGCCAATGTAGGCGAGACAGTGACAATCATGGGCTGGGTACAGAAGAACCGTAACAAAGGCGGTCTGGTATTCGTGGATGTAAGAGACCGTTCCGGAATCATCCAGGCCGTATTCGAGGAAGGAAAATCAGATGCAGCGTTAATTGAGAAAGCGGCAAGACTTCGTTCTGAATATGTTGTAGCAATCGTAGGAAAGGTGGAAAAGCGTTCTGGTGCTGTGAATGAGAATCTGGCAACAGGAGAGATTGAGATTATCCCAGAACAGCTTAGAATTTTATCTGAATCTGAGACACCTCCGTTCCCGATCGAGGAGAACTCTAAGACGAAAGAAGAAGTTCGCCTGAAATACAGATATCTGGATCTTAGAAGACCGGATCTTCAGCGTAATATGATGATGCGAAGCAAGGTGGCTACACTGACCCGCCAGTTCCTTGCAGAAGAGGGATTCCTTGAGATTGAGACACCGATTCTGATTGGAAGCACGCCGGAGGGAGCAAGAGATTATCTGGTACCAAGCCGTATCCATCAGGGACATTTTTATGCACTTCCTCAGTCACCGCAGCTGTTCAAACAGTTGCTGATGTGCTCCGGATATGACCGTTATTTCCAGATTGCAAAATGTTTCCGTGATGAGGACTTGCGTGCAGACCGTCAGCCGGAATTCACCCAGATTGATATGGAGTTATCCTTCGTAGATGTGGATGATGTTATCGATGTAAATGAAAGATTACTTGCAAAACTATTCAAAGAAGTACTGGGAGTAGAAGTATCCCTTCCAATTCCGAGAATGACCTGGCAGGAAGCGATGGACCGCTATGGTTCTGACAAACCGGATGTTCGTTTCGGAATGGAATTAAATGACGTGACAGAAGTGGTAAAAGACTGCGAATTCGTAGTATTCAAAGGTGCGATCGAGAACGGCGGTTCTGTTCGTGGTATTAATGCAAAAGGACAGGGCAGTATGCCGCGTAAGAAGATCGACAAACTGGTGTCCTTTGCAAAGGATTACGGCGCAAAAGGACTTGCCTATATCGCAATCCAGGAGGATGGAGCGGTCAAATCTTCTTTCGCAAAATTCATGACGGAGGAAGAGATGGCTGCATTGATTACGGCTATGGGTGGAGAGAACGGAGATCTGTTACTCTTTGCTGCTGATAAGAACAAGGTGGTATGGGATGTATTAGGCGCGCTCCGTCTGGAACTTGCCCGTCAGATGGAACTGCTTGACAAGAGCGAGTACAAGTTCCTGTGGGTAACAGAATTCCCGCTGTTAGAGTGGAACGAGGAGCAGAACCGTTATACGGCAATGCACCATCCGTTTACCATGCCGATGGAAGAAGACCTGCAGTATATCGACAGTGACCCGGGAAGAGTACGTGCGAAAGCATACGACATCGTATTGAATGGAAATGAGATTGGCGGCGGAAGTGTCAGAATCTTTAATCCGGAGATTCAGAGCAAGATGTTCGAGGTGCTTGGCTTCACTCCAGAGCAGGCACAGGAGCAGTTCGGCTTCCTGTTAACTGCGTTCAAGTATGGAGTACCTCCTCACGCTGGACTGGCTTACGGTCTGGACAGACTGGTAATGTTGATGGCAAAAGAGGATAGTATTCGTGACGTGATCGCATTCCCGAAGGTGAAGGATGCATCAGACTTGATGACAGAGGCACCGACAAGGGTTGATCAGAAACAGTTGGATGAACTGGGGATTGCGGTTGTAGAAGAAGAGAAATAGGGAGAATCCCTAATATATTGTTTATGAAAACACCTCTTCATTTCGTGTATCCAATGTACGGGTACAATAAATGAAAAGGTGTTTTTCTTATAAGAATTTGTCTTATTTTAACTGAATCTAGTTGCTTTTGGAATATAATAGAAAAAAAGAACTGCCTTTCAGCAATTCTTTTTTAGAGCGACAGACGGGGTTCGAACCCGCGACCCCGACCTTGGCAAGGTCGTACTCTACCAACTGAGCCACTGTCGCATCTTTTTCTTTTGTGTTCCTCAGAACAATATATAATATACTACAGGAATTCGAATCTGTCAACAACTTTTTTTGAAAAAATTGAAAAAATGTTCTGCCACAAATAATCCGCGAGTTTTAGGACCGTTTGTAAAAGCAGTATGTAAAAGAATTTGAAAAACAAAGTATTACTATGTTATACTAAATCAGTATAAGTATAAAGAGAATACTACATATAAAGAAAACAAAGGATGTGGGAAGATGGAAAAACAGAGAATCATAAAAGTCGGCCTGCTGGGACTTGGAACCGTAGGAAGCGGCGTATACAAACTAATAGAACGCCAGAAAGATGAGATGACAGATAAGACTGGAGCCGGGCTTCAGATTGAAAAGATTCTGGTACACAATATGAATAAACCAAGAGAAGGCGTAGATGCGTCTCTCTTGACAGATAAATGGGAAGATATCATTCAGAATGATGAGATTGAGATTGTCGTTGAAGTGATGGGAGGAATCGAGCCTGCTAAGACCATGATCCTGGAAGCGCTGAATGCTGGAAAGAATGTAGTAACTGCCAATAAGGATCTGGTAGCAGAATACGGAAGAGAACTTCTGGATGCAGCAGAGAAGAATGGTGTGGATTTCTTATTCGAAGCGGCTGTGGCAGGCGGCATTCCGATCATACGTCCGCTTAAGCAGTGTCTGGCGGCCAATGAGATGGATGAAGTGATCGGGATTGTCAATGGAACTACCAACTATATTCTGACCAAGATGTTTGAAGAGGGAATGGATTTCCAGGAGGCGCTGGATAAGGCGACGGTTCTTGGATATGCGGAGGCAGACCCGACTGCTGATATTGAAGGACTGGATGCAGGAAGAAAGGTTGCGATCATGGCATCTATCGCATTCCATTCCAGAGTAACATTTTCTGATGTATATACGGAAGGCATTACGAAGATATCTGCAAGAGATATTGCTTATGCGAAGGAATTCGGCAGTGTCATCAAGTTGTTGGGAGTGGCACATAATACGGAGGGAGGAATCGAGGTGGCAGTGCATCCGATGATTCTTCCGAAGGAACATCCGCTGGCATCTGTAAGAGAGTCATTTAACGCTGTGTTCGTGCATGGAGACGCAGTGGATGACGTGATGTTCTATGGACGTGGAGCGGGGGAATTCCCGACGGCAAGCGCGGTCATGGGAGATGTGATCGATGTGGTGAGAGATATCCAGTATCACTGCACGGGAAGAATCAGCTGTACCTGCTATAGGAATACAAAGGTAAAGGAATTCAAGGATGTAAAGAATAAGTTCTTCCTTCGTATGCAGGTGGACAATAAGCCGGGGGTACTGGCAGCGATTGCAAGTGTATTTGGCGTACATAAGGTAAGTATTTCTAAGGTAATCCAGAAGATCATCACAGATGGCGTTGCGGAACTTGTAATTGTTACGGATGCGGTGAAGGAATATCATATGGAGGATGCGCTTGAGCATCTGAAGGATATGGAGACGACACGGGAGATTAGCAGCGTGATACGCGAGTATTAATGGAGATTGGTATGTTATAAATGTATGGAGCAAGCAGATGTCACAATAATCTGCTTGCTCTTAAAATAGGGTGAAATTATATGAGTGAGAGAATGAATGAGAATACAGAACAGATGAATCCGCTTGCGACAGAACGGATTGGAAAATTAATTGCGAAATTCGCCATCCCTGCAATCATCAGTATGCTGGTGAGTTCACTTTATAATATTGTGGATCAGATATTTATCGGACAGGGTGTCGGTATACTGGGGAATGCTGCTACGAATATAGCGTTTCCGGTATCGATTATCTGTACGGCGACAGCCTTGTTCCTTGGGATTGGAAGTGCATCGAATTTTAATCTGGAATCAGGCGCGGGTAATCATGAAAAGGCAAGTAGAATTATTGGAACGGGTCTTGCTATGCTGGTCATCTGCGGACTTGTGATCGGAGGGATTGTAGTCCTATTCCTGGACCCGTTACTGCATATTTTTGGAGTTACCCCTGAGGTTCTTCCCTATGCTCAGGATTATACAGGGATTACGGCATTCGGCATCCCGTTTTTGATTCTGACAACAGGCGGTAATCATATGATTCGGGCAGACAGAAGCCCGACATATTCTATGACCTGTATGCTGACAGGGGCAATCATCAATACAATATTAGATCCATTATTCATCTTTGGCTTTCATTGGGGGATTCAAGGGGCTGCATGGGCTACGGTGATAGGCCAGGTAATATCAGGAATTATGGTGATCGTGTATTTCCTCAGATTCCGTAATGTAGAACTGCACAGAGATATGCTGAGACCAAAAGCCGCGCTGCTAAAAGCAATCGCATCGCTCGGCATGGCATCCTGTATTAATCAGATTGCTATGGCTATCGTCCAGATTACAATGAATAATACGCTGAGATATTATGGTGCGTCTTCCATCTATGGAACGGACATTCCATTGGCATGTGTAGGAGTCATTTCTAAAGTAAATATGGTATTTATGGCAATCTGTATCGGAATCTCTCAAGGATGCCAGCCAATCTGGGGATTCAATTATGGAGCAGGCAAATACGATCGTGTTCGGAAAACTTATCTGAAGGCATTCCAGATATCTCTTACGATAGGTATCCTGTTCTTTTTATGCTTCCAGTTCTTCCCGAGACCTCTGGTTAGCATCTTTGGAAGCGGAAGCGAAGAATATTTCCGTTTTGCAGAGAGGTATTTCCGTATCTTTATGTTCATGACGTTCGTAAATGGAATCCAGCCGATGTCTTCAGGGTTCTTTACTTCGATTGGAAAGGCGAAGCTGGGTATCGTGGTATCGCTGACGAGACAGATTATCTTCTTGCTGCCATTGATTCTGATCTTCCCGGTCTTTATGGGGATTGACGGGGTGATGTATGCCGGACCGATCGCTGACGGGGCTGCGGCAGCAGTGGCGATTGGGTATGCGGTGAAGGAACTTAGGAAGATGAAGGAGTAATCTGTTGATTGGCCGGTGGACGCGGTTATGAGAGGAATCGTAATTGTGGAGAAAATGGATGATTGTTATTGACAAAGGGCTATGAATATAGCATGCTATATTTGAGAGTCATTGTTGGCGATATGATGTGTGAGGAGAGGTGCGGATGAAGGAACGGATGCCGGTTGGGTTCATGTTTAAGCAGATTAATACGATTTATGAGAAGGAGTTTAATAATCGTCTGAGGACGCTTGGGATTACTGCGTCGCAGTGTGCGGTGTTGGATTATCTGTTTCACAGCAGTAAGGAGGAAGTGAATCAGAGGGATATTGAGAAGGCGCTGAGTCTTAAGAATCCGACGGTGACAGGGCTTCTTAAGAGGCTGGATGAGAAGGGGTTCATACTTTCCGTACCCAGTAATAAGGATAAGCGGTGTAAGAATATCTATCTGACGGAGAAAGCCTATGATATCCAGAGAAGGATGGAGGCAGACCGGAAGAAGATTGATAAGCGGCTGACATTGGGGATGAATAAGAAAGAGGTTGCGGCATTGGAGAAGATGCTGGAGCGAGTATTATATAATATAGCGGAGCCGTAAGGTTCGGAAGATGAGAATGTGCTTTGCACATTCTTTTTTTAGGTAAGAATGTGATAAAAACAGAAGATTTGTAATAATTCCCTGTAATTGAGAAAATGCTATCAAGTACATACTTGTCAAAGAGGTATCGTATATGATATATTAAATGCAAATGATAATCATAATCAAAATTAAATTAAATGATTAAATTAAGGAGGACATATGCCGGTAGAAGTAGTATCATATATGCTTTCGAATAAAGATATCAGAAAGCGCCTGCAATTTCAGATTATTCTTCAGTGTGCGCCATTCTTAAAGGGAATAAAGATAGCATGCATTACAAATATTGAGACGAGGTATTGCAAGGAGTTAGGGATGATCCTTAAAGATACGGATATTGAATACAAGATTCTGACGGTGAATAAGGGCAGAAGCCTGGTATTCTTCTATCGGAGAGAGGAATTCGCAGCATATCTTAATAAGGCGGAAGTAAGAGAATTCCTGGAGCATTACGGATATGAGATCGGTACGGTAGATCAGGTACTTAATCGGCTGTCCGCAAGAGTCTGTCAATATTCCTGTAATGAAGGCTGTTTTCCACATGAGATCGGTGCATTTCTGGACTATCCGATTGATGATGTGAGATGTTTTATCGAACAGGGAGGAAAAGGCTGCTTGCTGACCGGATACTGGAAAGTGTATAACAATCCGGAAAAAGCGCAGATGACTTTTCTGGCATATGATAAGGCGAAGACCAGCGCAGTGAATGAATTTCTTGTGGGAAAGACCCTGCAGGATATTGCATATAAGGCGGCATAATCTGGCCGTACAGATGAAAGGAGAAAATATCATGAGTATATCCGTAGTATATTGGAGTGGAACAGGAAACACAGAAGCAATGGCGAATGCTGTTGCAGAGGGAATCAAAGAGGCGGGTGCTGAGGCGAAGCTGCTTAATGTTGGATCTGCAAGTGTGGATGAACTGGCAGCGGAGGATGCATTTGCATTAGGATGCCCGTCTATGGGATGTGAAGAACTGGAAGACAGTGAGATGGAGCCATTTGTACAGGAACTGGAAGGGAAGGTAAGCGGCAAGAAGATTCTTCTGTTCGGATCATATGGATGGGGAGATGGAGAATGGATGCGCAACTGGGAGGAGCGCATGAAGAATGCAGGAGCGGTTCTGGTTGGTGATGCAGGAGTCATCGCGAACGAGGCGCCGGATGACGAGGCAGTAAAAGCCTTAAAGGCAGCGGGAAAAGAACTGGCATCTGCATAACCGGTAAGTAACTGGCACAATACATAGGCAGAAAGGAACGATAATCAATGAGTGTTGTAATTATAGGCGGAAATGAACGGATGGAGCAGCAGTACAAACAGATATGCAAAAAGCACAACTGCAAGGCAAAAGTATTTACCAGAATGCAGGGGAATTTGAAGACGCAGATCGGCCAGCCGGATCTGATTATCCTGTTTACCTCAACGGTGGCGCATAAGATGGTACATTGTGCATTGAAAGAGGCAGAACGTTACAATATTCGTGTGGAACGTTCCCATTCAAGCAGTGCCAATGCATTAGAAAATGTGCTGCAGGGGTGTTTTCAGTAGAAGACATGGATATCACTGGATAAAACTGTAATAAATCAAAAAATCGTTCATACTTTCAGTGGGAGTACGGACGATTTTTTTGCTATGGAATGACTTTACACTCTTGCCCCTTTTTAGTATAATTGAAAGAAAAATTGCCGTATTCCAGGGAATGCGGCTTTTTTTAAGAATGGAGGCGATATTATGAGCTATGCAGATAAAGTTTTTATAGATATGTGCAGAGATATTATTGATCATGGGACGGATACCAGCGGGGAGAAAGTGCGTCCGGTCTGGGAAGATGGAACGCCGGCTTACACGATTAAGCGTTTCGGCGTGGTGAACCGTTATAATCTGGCAGAGGAATTCCCGGTGCTGACCCTTCGCAGAACTGCGATTAAGAGTTGTACGGATGAGATGCTGTGGATCTGGCAGAAGAAGTCTAACAATATTCATGAACTGAACAGCCACATCTGGGACAGTTGGGCAGATGAGGATGGCTCGATCGGTAAAGCGTATGGATATCAGATGAGTGTAAAGCATCAGTATAAGGAAGGAATGTTCGACCAGGTGGACCGGGTGATCTATGATCTTAAGAATAACCCCTACAGCCGCCGAATCATGACGAATATCTATGTCCATCAGGATCTTCATGAGATGAACCTGTATCCATGTGCGTACAGTATGACGTTTAACGTAACAAAAGAGCCTGGAAGCGAGAAATTGACGCTGAATGGAATCCTGAATCAGCGTTCTCAGGATGTGCTTGCGGCAAATAACTGGAATGTATGCCAGTATGCGGTGTTGATGCATATGCTTGCCCAGGTGTGTGATATGAAGGTTGGGGAGTTCGTTCATGTGATCGCGGATGCCCATATCTATGACAGGCATGTACCGATGATTGAAGAACTGATCAGCAGGAAGCCGCTGCCGGCACCGGAGTTCTGGCTGAATCCGGAGATTAAAGACTTTTATGACTTTACGCCGGATGATGTGAAATTAATCGGGTATGAGACCCATGAGCAGATTAAGAATATTCCGGTCGCAGTATAGGAAGAATAGAAAGAGGAGGAAGATAGAAGGATGAATCTGATAGTAGCAGTAGATAAGAACTGGGCAATAGGCAATGGTAATAAACTTCTGGTCAGTATTCCGCAGGATATGAAGTTCTTCCGTGAGACAACAAAGGGGAAGATTGTTGCCATGGGAAGAAAGACGCTTGAGAGTTTCCCGGGAGGACAGCCTCTTAAGAACAGGGTGAATATTGTGCTGACGACGGATAAGAATTACAAAGTGAATGGTGCAGACCTGGTTCATACAATCGATGAGATGTTGGAAGAACTGAAGAAATATCCATCGGAAGATATCTATGTAATCGGTGGCGAGAGTATCTATCGTCAATTGCTTCCTTATTGTGATACGGCATATGTGACGAAGATCGATCATGCCTATGATGCAGATACGCATTTTCCGAATCTGGACACAGATCCGGAGTGGAAGATGACGAAGATCAGCGATGAACAGACGTATTTTGATCTGGAGTATGTATTTACAATCTATGAGCGGGTGCGTTCCTGATGTATTTCTGAAAAAAAGGAATACTGAGAAGATTGATGAATTACAGATAGAAAAAGGAATAGAAAGAGTATTATGAGAATATTGAGCATATCGGCACAGAAGCCGAATAGTACAGGAAGCGGAGTATATCTGACGGAACTTGTAAAAGAATATGCTGCCAAGGGACATGAACAGGCAGTTGTGGCAGGCGTCTACCGGGATGATGTGGTGGAACTGCCGGAGGGGACAGAGTTTCATCCGGTTTATTTTGACAGCGAAGAACTGCCGTATCCGATTGTGGGAATGTCGGATGAGATGCCGTATAAAAGTACCAGGTATTGCGATATGACGCCGGAGATGGCGCGGCAGTTTCGGGAGGCGTTCTTAGGAGTGCTGGTTCCACTGGTGGAGGAATTTGGACCGGATCTGATCCTGTGCCATCATCTGTATCTTCTGACGGCTATTGTAAGAGAGCGTTTCCCAAAGCATAGAGTCTATGGATTCTGCCATAATACGGATCTTAGGCAGATGCAGAAGACGGATCTTGAAAGAGCATATATTGCAGAACAGATTCGAGGACTTGACAGAATCTTCGTGCCGCAGGAGGCTCAGAAGGAAGGCGTGCTGGAGATATACCATGTCTGCCCTGAGAAAATTACAATCCTGGGGATGGGATATAACAATAAGATATTCTATTCGACCGGAGAGAAGAAGGATGATGGCGTGACCAGACTGGTATTTGCGGGGAAGATTGCAGAGAAGAAGGGGGTTATGAGCCTGATGAAGAGTCTGACCCTTCTGCCTGAGAGATTATCGGACGTACCATATGAGAAGGTTCAGGT
Organism: Bariatricus sp. SGI.154; assembly: GCF_050313795.1. Taxonomy (NCBI): domain Bacteria; kingdom Bacillati; phylum Bacillota; class Clostridia; order Lachnospirales; family Lachnospiraceae; genus Bariatricus; species Bariatricus sp. SGI.154. The sequence continues at coordinate 19,611 of NZ_JBNPMC010000021.1, read as the reverse complement.
GCTGCTTGCAGGAAGTGCAGGAAATGAGACGGAATACCAGGAGATTCGCCGTTTGGCAGAGACAGTGCCTTATAATGTGCAGTTCCTGGGAAGGCTTGCGCAGCCGGAACTTGCGAAAATATATAACGCAAGCGATATATTTGTACTACCATCGTTCTTTGATGGACTGCCGCTTACGATTATAGAAGCCCTGGCTTGTGGGAATCGGGTGGTGGTATCGGATCTGCCGGGAGTTCAGAACTGGCTTACGGAATATGCGCCAGGAGCAGATGTCAGATATGTGCCTATGCCGCAGATGAGGAATACGGACGAGCCGGTGCCGGAGTCGTTGCCGGAGTTCGAGGAACATCTGGCGGACGCGTTGGCGGATAGTATCCGGACGAAAGCAAGAAAGACGGCGGATGTCAGCAGGATATCCTGGGAGGGAATTGCGAGAAAGGTAATAGAAGGGATCATAGAAGAATAGTATGACTATATGGATGCCGGGCGATTGCCCGGCATTTTTGTGTGTTTTTATATTTATAGACAACATTTACGCTTGTATATAAGAATACGTGCTGAATATCTTGCTCATGAATAGATCAAAGATAAAAATCCATCGGCTGGATGTGGTTATACCAGATGCCAAATAAATAAAAATCGAAAAGTGAATAAAAATCAAAAAAAATTTAAGCGAAATACATAAAATATGCGTTGCAAATTGACAAAACATGTGTAAAATATTATAATGACAAAGAAATAACAAATATTGGTACAACCAAAATGATGGAGGGATAGAAGGAATGGGTGAATTCAGAATTTTGGAAATCAAGCAAAGTGTATTTGCGGATAATGACAGGCGCGCAGATGAAGTGAGAAAAGAATTAAAAGAGAAGAAAGTATTCTTGCTGAATCTGATGTCTTCTCCTGGGTCGGGAAAGACGACGACACTTACAAGGACAATTGAACATCTGCAGGAAGAACTTCGCATTGGAGTGATGGAAGCGGATATAGATTCAGACGTAGATGCACAGACGATTTCCGCAATGGGAGTGAAGGCGATTCAGCTTCATACCGGGGGCATGTGTCATCTGGACGCAGATATGACGGCGCAGGGGCTTGACGGACTTGAAACAGGGGATATCGATCTTGCGATCCTGGAGAATGTAGGGAACCTAGTCTGTCCGGCGGAATTCGATACGGGCGCGGTTAAGAATGCGATGATCTTAAGCGTCCCGGAGGGAGACGATAAGCCGCTTAAGTATCCGCTGATGTTTTCCATCTGTGACGTGGTGCTGATCAATAAGATCGATGTACTGCCGTATTTTGATTTTGATATGGAAAAGTGTAAGAAAAATATATTGATGAGGAATCCAAACGCTAAGATCATTCCGATCTCTGCCCGAACAGGTGAAGGTATTGAAGAATGGGCAAAATGGCTTCGGGATGAAGTAAAGGAATGGCAGAAATAATATAAAGATATAAAGAGAAAAGAGGAGGGAATGTTATGTTATTTCAGATTTATGGAGATGGTGCCGGATGGCAGCTGCTTGGATGGGTGCTGGTGTTCGCGGCGCTGATACTTGCCAATGAGGTCGCGCGCCGGACTAAGCAGGGCGGTATCTTCTGTTTCCTGGTGATACCGGCTGTGCTGACGGTATATTTTATTGCAATCTATGCAGGTGCGGCGATGGGAGCCGAGTGGGCGCTAGGTAATCCTACTTACGTACATATGAATAGCTGGTTCCATTATGCGAAGTTATATGCCGCTACAGCAGGATGTATAGGCTTCATGATGTTAAAGTATAAGTGGAGCATCGGCAAGACGGAGTGGTTCAAAGTGTTCCCGTTTTTGATCGTAGCGATTAATATTCTGATTGCCGTAGCAAGTGATTTTGAATCTGGTATCCGCGGTGCAATGGCGCTGGCAGAATATGGCGACCGTTGGTGGCTGTCTTCTGAGAATGTATGGCTCTATGGCGGCTGGTGGAACTGGGTGAACGGTATTGCGGGCATCCTGAATATCTTATGTATGACAGGATGGTGGGGAATCTACTCATCAAAAGATAAAAAAGACATGCTCTGGCCGGATATGACATGGTGCTTTATTATCGCATATGACCTGTGGAATTTTGAATATACATATAACAATTTACCGACACATGCATGGTACTGCGGACTTGCGCTTTTGCTGGCTCCGACATTCGCCAATGCGCTGTGGAATAAGGGCGGATGGATTCAGAACCGTGCGAACACATTGGCATTGTGGTGTATGTTCGCCCAGGTATTCCCGATGTTCCAGGATTACAGCCGGTTTACAACGCTTTCTGTTGTATACGCTGATGGATTCATGGATGCGGCAGTAAGACCGACAGCAGCCAATCCAACCATGCAAGGGGTAGTGGCGATTATAGCGCTGGCTGCGAATGTGCTGTGTCTGGCTGTTATTATCAGGCGTTCCATTGAGCAGAAGAAGAATCCATATAAGAATGAGATATTTACAGATCAGAGAGATTATAAACTTGCAATGGCAAGAGCAGAAGAAGTGAAATAAAGAGCATTGATGAGAATCGAAACGAAAGCATCATAGTGCAGAATTATGGACTTTCGTTTCGATTTTTAAAACCTAGTAGTATATTTTCCAGTTGCCGATAATGCATTCAGTCATCGTATAATTAATCCAGTCGATGACGCCCTCTGTATCCCGGTCACGGATATAAGACCATGTCTTGTAATTGCTCTTATATAAAGTGTCGATTCCATATAGCGTACAGAAGCGTTCCCAAAGTGTGAAGATAGGCGCCTGAAATGACTGGAATATAAGAGGAATCAGGGTGTTTCCTGAAATCAGCGCAAATTCATGCTGGAATTCAAAGGCGGCTTGTGTGGCTTCTGAGACGTTCTGGGCGGTTCGGATCAGTTCTACTTTTTCAAAAAGCACCTGTACGTCCTCATCGCTGATATGATCTACGCACAGTCTGGCAGCCAGTATATCAAGGGCGTTCCGGACCTCAAGGATGGAGCGGATCTCGTCATTACGGATGCGGCCGCCATTATATTTCATGATGGCATTGAGCGTGTCGAGGGTTCCCCTTCTGCGATAGTCGGCAACATAAGTGCCGCTTCGGGGTTTGACGATTAGGAATCCCATCTTTTCCAGATCGGAGATTCCTCCGTTCACCACGGCACGGCTTACCTGCATGATCTCGGCAAGCTGCCGTTCAGGCGGGAGTTTTTCACCGATTTTTAATTTGTCGGAAAGAATCATGTGCTGTAATTGCTCTACAAAAAGTTCCCGAAGGGAAGGTGAACTGATTTTTTGAAATTCCATACAAAACCTCCAGATATCATAGCGTTGTTTTGTAGATTATTATAGGGCAAAAGGGATCAGAAAGCAAACTGGAAAATGATATGTAATAGAATCAGAAAGGAGAAAGGAGAAATGAGTATGGACATGAATATGTATAATGAATGGCCGGCAAGACATAAGAATGATAAGAATCCAAGCCCCAAGATCATAGCGCTTGGAAAGAAGATCACGGACGTTGCCGCACACAAGTTAAAAGGAGTAACGGTTGGAGATCCGGAGTATTGGGGACTTGCGGAGATTATTACAGAAGAGATGGCGGAAGTCGGACTCTCTATGAAGTTAAGAACTCCTTATACTTTCAGCGAAATGTGCAAACTGAACCACATTGACAAAGCTGGGGAAGCAAAGTTCCAGAAGTTATTGGATGAGATGAGTTATATCGGACTTCTGGAGTATGATTATGGCTATCACTATGACCATAACGGACGTACGAAAGAGCAGACGGAGAGAAGATATATTCTGCCAATGTTCGTTCCGGGTTCCGCAGAACTTTTTAACATGGAAGAACTTCCGGATGGAAGTAATCCAAGGCTTAGAGATCACCCGGATGTGGCATCTTTTTTCGAACGTATGACCTATATTCCGCTGGCGGGAATTACCCAGATGGTTCCACCCGGTGGCGCAGGAATCGGTATGCATGTTATTCCGGTGGAGAAGGCGATCTCTATGGAGAATCAGTCGGTTGACCTTGAGCATCTGTCTTACTGGCTCAGCAAGTATGAGGGCAAGATCGGAGTCGGACGCTGCAGCTGCCGTGCGTCCCGCAAGGTACTTGGAGATGGATGCGGGGATGATGATTATGGCTGGTGTATCGGCGTGGGTGACTTCGCTGACTACTGTCGTGAGACTGGAAAGGGACACGACATTACCAAGGAAGAGGCGCTGGCGATCCTGAAACGTGCGGAAGATAATGGATTCGTACATCAGATTACCAATATTGACGGCGAGAATAAGATCTTCGGTATCTGTAACTGTAATGTTAATATCTGTAACGCGCTTCGTACCTCTCAGTTATTCAACACACCGAATATGTCCCGTTCTGCCTATGTTGCGCATGTAGAGAAGGAAAAATGCGTGGCGTGCGGACGTTGTGTGGAATATTGCCCGGCAGGAGCGTTAAAACTGGGACAGAAATTATGTACCAAAGACGGCGGAGAGATCGAGTATCCAAGACAGGAACTGCCGGATGCTGTGAAATGGGGACCGGATAAATGGGACCCGGATTATCGTGATCATAATCGTATCAACTGCCATGAGACTGGAACCGCTCCGTGTAAGACCGCCTGTCCGGCACATATTGCCGTACAGGGATATCTGAAGAAAGCGGCACAGGGAGAGTACAGGGAAGCGCTGGCATTAATCAAGAAGCAGAATCCATTCCCGGCAGTGTGCGGACGTATCTGTAACCGCCGTTGTGAGGATGCATGTACCCGTGGAAGCATTGACCAGGCGATTGCGATTGACGCAGTGAAGAAATTCATCGCAGACCAGGATCTGAAGGCAGAGACGAGATACATTCCTCCTGTTGTGATCCCGGCAAGTATCCACAAAGACCGCTGGGATGAGAAGATCGCCATCATCGGAGGCGGCCCGGCAGGTCTTACCGCTGCATATTATCTGGCGGAGAGGGGATATTATCCGACCATATTCGAGAAGAATGAGATGCCTGGCGGCATGCTCCGCTATGGAATCCCTTCTTATAAGTTAGAAAAAGATGTCATTGAAGCTGAGATTGATGTCATGCGCGAGATGGGTGTTGAGATTAAGACTGGCGTAGAGGTTGGAAAGGATGTTACCTTGGATGAACTTCGTGCGCAGGGCTATAAGGCATTCTATATTGCGATCGGCTGCAGCGCAGGACGCCGTCCGGGTATCCCGAACGATACTGCAGAAGGAACGATGACTGCGATTGACTATTTAAAAGAAGCCAATACGGGCAATACGACCTATGCAGGCAAGGTCGTAGTAGTCGGAGGCGGCAATGTCGCAATCGACGCATCCAGAGTCAGCATCCGAAGCGGCGCGGCAGAAGTAACTCAGTTGTGCCTGGAGTCTGAAAAAGAGATGCCTGCATCTGATGAAGAAGTTCGAGAAGCATCCGAAGACGGCGTTATCATTAAGAACGGATGGGGACCGAAAGAAGTGCTTGTTACGGACGGCAAAGTATCCGGTATCGTATTCAAGAGATGCATTTCTGTGTTTGACGCAGAGAAGAGATTCCATCCTGTCTATGATGAGGACGATACCATTACCATAGCATGTGACAGAATCATATTTGCAATCGGACAGCAGATTGTATGGGGAGATCTGTTGAAAGGAACCAAAGTTGAGTTTGGTCGTGGAAATGGCCCTGTAGCGGATTCCCTTACTTTCCAGACGGCAGAGCCAGATATCTTCGTAGGAGGAGATGTATACACCGGACCGAAATTTGCCATAGATGCAATTGCTCAGGGACATTACGCGGCAGAATCCCTGCACCGTTTCGTCCAGGGCGGACATATGACGATCGGACGTAACAAGTGGGAATTCATCGAACTGGATAAGGAGAATATCTCTGTACCAAGTTATGACAATTCTTCACGCCAGATCGAGGGAGTCGATGCATCCGTACCAGACAAATCCTTCCGTGACGCGCATCTGACATTGACCGAGGAACAGGTAAAGATCGAGACTGCAAGATGCTTGGGATGCGGAGCATCCATCGTTGATCCGAATAAATGTATCGGCTGCGGTGTATGTACGACCAAATGCGCCTTTGACGCAATTACGCTTCACAGAGACCGTCCGGAGTGTACGAAGATGGTTAAGGCAGAAGACAAATTCAAGCACATTATTCCATACCAGTTAAAACGTGCGGTGAAGATTGCTACACATAAGAAGGAAAAATAATTATGCATGAATTAGGTGTTGTGTTTTACGTAATCCGGGATGTGAAGAAGATTGCAGAAGAGAACAAAGTGGAGAATGTAGAGACGGTGACGCTGGAGATTGGAGAAGTGTCAGGAGTGGTTCATGACTATCTGATTGATTGCTGGAATTGGGCGGTCAAGAAAGAACCGATTATGGAACATGCGAAACTTCAGATCGAGACGATCAAAGCGGTAACATTCTGCGAAGACTGCAAGAAAGAGTACGAGACGGTGACGTACGCGAAGGTCTGCCCATATTGTCAGAGTGAGAATACATATCTTGTGCAGGGGAATGAATTCAATATCAAAGAGATCGGGGTCACGTAAGAATAAGAGGTGTAAAAAGGACGAGCGGAAATGCGGATTGAACTGCCGCCGGGGGATTCCCTGGCGGCAGTTGCTGGTGTCAGGCATCCGAAGAGTAACAGTTCAGCCCGCGCCATTCGCAAAACACATCTGCGATGCTTCTCCGCTGCTACGCAGCTCTTTTTGCTCATAAAATGGCGCTCTGCTCATAAGCCGGATTGTGTGTTCATTCATGCAAGCATGATTCGCCCACAATCCGGCTTATGGCTGAACTGTTACTCCGAAGAAATTAGATTAAAAATATCCGGTTGACAACTATGGAGGATGTCTACTATAATAGTAGTAATTATCAGAGAAATGCTATGACAAGGAGGAGTACATAAGTACCCGATGCAAAGAGAGAAGATGGCAGGTGGGAATCTTCGTGACGGATTTATGGAAGTAGCCTTTGAGCAGTGAACCGAAAGAGACAGTATCCGATGGATATCCAAAAGCAGCCAGGCATCCGAAAGGAAGCGGCTGGAGATGGTTTGAAGCGGTATTTGGAGACAGACTTGAGTAGACTTCAACGCAGTCCCAGCGTTAGAGGGGAGCGGTATCGGAGAAGACCGGATGGCAGCAATATTGGAAGAATGATTATCAGATGTGTTGTGTAGAGGAGGACATTTCTCCCGTATCGGCAGAGTGCAAAGAGGGAACTCTTTGAAGTTAGGTGGTAACACGGATATTATATTCGCCCTAAGCAGGACAATAGCTTAGGGTGTTTTTTTCGCTATGGAAGGTGAAAAGTATCTGATAGGAGATGAAAAACTTTCTTTCGAACAGGAGGTATGTATATGAAGAAAATCAGCGGTAACAAATTATTGGTAAAAGCATTGAGGGAAGAAGGGGTAGATACGATCTTCGGCTATCCGGGTGCCTGTACGATCGATATCAGTGATGAACTGTATAAGCAGGATTATACGAAGGTAATTCTTCCAAGGCAGGAGGTAGCACTGGTGCACGAAGCAGACGCATACGCAAGATCAACAGGCAAAGTAGGCGTATGCCTTGTAACCAGCGGACCGGGAGCAACGAACCTGGTAACGGGGCTTGCAACGGCATATTATGACAGCGTCCCACTGGTATGTTTTACCGGACAGGTAGCAAGACATCTGATTGGAAATGACGCATTCCAGGAAGTGGATATCGTAGGAATTACAAGAAGCATTACGAAGTACGGCGTGACTGTACGTAAGAGAGAAGATCTGGGGCGTATCATTAAAGAAGCGTTCTATATTGCAAGAACCGGAAGACCGGGACCTGTTTTGATTGACCTTCCAAAAGATGTTATGGGAGAACTTGGAAGCGCAGACTATCCGACAGAGGTGAATATCCGTGGATATAAGCCGAATACCCATGTTCATATCGGTCAGCTAAAGAGAGCGATTAAGATGCTCAGTAAAGCGAAGAGACCATTATTCCTGGCAGGCGGCGGTGTGAATATCGCCCATGCGAATGCGGAATTTAAGGAATTGGTTGAGAAGACGAATGTTCCGGTTGTCACAACCGTTATGGGGCGTGGCGCAATTCCGACGGATCATCCGTTATATGTTGGGAATTTAGGAATGCATGGAGCGTATGCATGTAATATGGCAGTTGGTGAGTGTGACCTTCTGTTCTCCGTTGGTACACGTTTTAACGATAGAATTACGGGAAAACTACATTCATTTGCCCCGCTTGCCCAGATTGTACATATTGATATTGATACGGCGGCGATCTCTAAGAATGTTCAGGTAGATGTGCCAATTGTTGCGGATGCAAAGGAAGCAATTACGAAGATGCTGGAATATGTGACGGAGTGCGATACGAAGAAATGGCTGGATGAAGTAGGCGAGTGGAAGATGGAGCATCCGCTGCAGATGAAGAAGAAGCCGATCATGACGCCGCAGGATATTATCGAGACGATTAACAACGTATTTGATGAATTGATTATGATTACGGATGTGGGACAGCACCAGATGTTTACAGCCCAGTTTATCGAACTGAATGAGAAGAAGAGACTGTTCATGTCGGGCGGACTTGGAACGATGGGCTATGGACTTCCGGGAGCCATCGGAGCGAAGATTGGCAATCCGGATACGCCGGTTATCTCTATCTCCGGGGACGGCGGTATGCAGATGAACATTCAGGAACTTGCTACGGCTGTATTGGAAGAACTTCCGATTATCTGCTGTATTTTCAATAACAGTAATCTGGGTATGGTACGCCAGTGGCAGAAACTGTTCTATGGCAAGCGTTATTCTATGACTTGCCTGCGTTCGGGAGCAGCGTGCAGGGGCAAGTGTGGAGAAGTGGAATGTCCGCCGTATACGCCTGATTTCATCAAACTGGCAGAGAGTTATGGCGCGAAGGGCATCCGTGTAACGAAGAAAGAGGAGATTGAGCCTGCGTTCCGTGAGGCTATGAAGAGTGTTAAGACGCCGATTATCATTGAGTTCGAGATTGATCCTGAAGATCTGGTATATCCGATGATTCAGCCGGGTGGAACTTTGGAAGAGATGATTCTGGATTGTTAGTAGAGGCTCTGGCGATAAGAAAGGTAGGATTATTAGTAGAACTGTTGACAGGAAGATGTTTGCAGATGTTATAAAAGGAGACAGATAGATATGAATGGAAATGGAATGAAAAAGCGTTGGATATCCCTGTATGTAGAGAACCAGGTGGGTGTCTTGTCAAAGATCTCAGGATTGTTCTCGGGGAAATCTTATAATCTGGACAGTCTGACCGTTGGAACAACGGAAGATCCCACGGTATCCAGAATGACGATTGCAACAGTCAGCGATGATGAGACGTTTGAGCAGATTAAGAAGCAGTTGAACCGTCTGGTGGAGGTTATCAAGGTGATAGATTTTACGGATGTATTTGTCCGTATGAAGGAGATTATGTATATTAAAGTGCGAAGATGCACGCCGGAGGATAAGGTAGAGTGTTTTCAGATTGCCGAGACATTCAAAGCAAAGGTGATTGATTATGGAAAGGATAGCCTGCTGCTTGAGTTCGTGCAGACGGCAACGAAAAATGACGCGGTAATTAAACTGATGAAGGAAGAATTTAAGAGTATTGAGGTTGTACGCGGCGGAAGCGTGGGAATTGAGTCGATCAGTATGATGGAGCGTTAGATTCTATATCCTGCTACTCCTCAAGGTTTTCGTGAAAAAAACAGAGTGCGCTCTTGAATTTTGTGCGGTACAGTATTATAATAGGTGCAGATGTTAAAAATAATCAAGAAATGAGTTAATAAAGGACGGAGGAATTTAAAATGGAGAAGAAGAATATTGATTGGTCTAATCTGGGATTCGGTTACATACAGACAGATAAGAGATACGTTTCCAATTATAAGGATGGAGCGTGGGATGAAGGTACATTGACCTCCGATGCCAATGTAGTGATTAATGAGTGTGCATGTGTGCTTCAGTATGCGCAGACATGTTTTGAGGGCTTAAAGGCTTATACAACAGAGGATGGACATATCGTAATGTTCCGTCCGGATCTGAATGCAAGCAGAATGGCGAATACCGCAAAGCGTCTGGAGATGCCGGTATTCCCAGAGGATAGATTCATTGAGGCAGTACATCAGGTTGTTGAGGCGAATGCGGCATATGTTCCGCCATATGGATCAGGAGCTACATTATATCTCCGTCCGTATCTGTTCGGATCTAATTCTGTTATCGGTGTAAAACCGGCAGAAGAGTATCAGTTCCGTGTATTTGCAACTCCGGTTGGACCATACTTCAAAGGTGGCGCTAAGCCGATTACCATCCGTGTATGTGATTTTGACCGTGCAGCTCCGCATGGAACCGGTCATGTAAAGGCAGGACTTAACTATGCAATGAGCCTTCATGCAATTGTAGATGCACATAATCAGGGATATGATGAGAATATGTACTTAGATGCAGCAACCAGAACCAAAGTAGAGGAGACTGGTGGGGCGAACTTTATCTTCGTTACGAAGGATAATAAGGTTGTAACACCGAAGTCCAATACGATTCTTCCTTCTATTACAAGACGTTCTCTGATGTATGTAGCAGAGAAGTATCTTGGATTAGAGGTAGAAGAAAGAGAAGTATACTTTGATGAAGTGAAAGACTTCGCAGAGTGCGGTCTGTGCGGAACAGCAGCAGTCATCTCTCCGGTAGGCAAGGTGGTAGATCACGGCAAAGAGATCTGCTTCCCAAGCGGAATGGATGAGATGGGACCGATCACCAAGAAGTTATATGATACTTTGACAGGAATCCAGATGGGTCATATCGAGGCACCGGAAGGATGGATTCATGTAGTTTGCTAAGAAAGTGGCATAAGTGCCGCGGTTCGTGGATAAGAATAGATAGGATGAATGACAGAGACTGCTCGTCAGCCAGGAGGGATTCTGGGGGATGAGCAGTTTTTTTGTATGAGATTAGTGAAAAGGGACAGGGAGAATTCAAAAAGGGACACGGCAAATCGAATTGGGGACGGGGGAAATTGAAAAAACCCCCGTTCCCAATGAAATAAACAGTGTAAAACAGTTGACAACAGTTATAAACTGTTATATACTGTTTATAACGAAGGAGGGGTAACATGAAGTTGATTATTAATCATTCTTCCATGCAGCCTATCTACGATCAGATTGTAGATCAGTTGAAGGGCAAGATTATGCAGGGGGAATTGCAGGAGAATACGATGCTGCCATCAGTTCGTACGCTAGCGAAAGAATTAAAAGTCAGTGCACTGACAGTCAAGAAAGCATATGATGCCCTGGAGCAGGAAGGATTCGTGAATACGATCCACGGCAAAGGAAGTTATGTTGCATTTGCCGGGCAGGAATTAATGCTGGAGGAGAAGAAGAAGGAAGTAGAAGCTGATTTGGAGAAGGCCATCCGAAAAGGCAGAAGCTGTGGAATGAATGATCAGGAGATCAGAACTTTATTCGAGATTGTTTTGGAGGATTAGCAGGATGTTGAGATTAGAGAATGTACAAAAACAATATAAAGGATTCCAACTGAATTGTTCGCTGGAAGTGCAGGAAGGATGCGTTACCGGATTGATCGGGAAGAATGGAGCAGGTAAGAGTACAACATTCAAGGCGATATTGGGACTGATTCATGCGGATGATGGGCAGATTGAGGTGCTTGGAAAGCCGGTATCTGAACTCGGGATCAAAGACCGGGAAGAGATTGGAGTTGTCCTGGCAGATTCGGGATTCAGCGGCTATCTGACGATTAAAGACTTGGTAGAGATGCTTGGAAGCATGTACCAGAACTTTCAGAGAGGCTATTTTCTTAAGAAATGCGAGGAATTCGCTCTTCCGACGGATAAATTGATTAAGGAATTCTCAACGGGAATGAAGCGGAAGTTACAGGTACTTGCAGCGATCTCCCATGAGGCGAGATTATTGATCCTTGATGAGCCTACTGCGGGATTGGACGTGATTGCAAGAGACGGGCTTCTTGATCTTCTTCGGGAGTACATGGAGCAGGAAGGACGATCAATTCTGGTCAGTTCCCATATCTCCAGCGATCTGGAGGGGCTGTGCGATGATATCTATATGATAGATGATGGACAGATGATCCTGCATGAGGACACGGATGTGCTGCTGAGTGATTATGCGATCCTGAAAGTAACAGAAGAACAGTACGAGACTTTGGATAAGGAATACATTCTGCGTCACAAAAAAGAAGGATTTGGATATAGTTGTCTGACGGATCAGAAGCAGTTTTATCTGGAAAATTATCCGAAGATTGCGATAGAAAAGGGCAGTATTGATGAATTGATTATGATGATGGTGCGAGGTGAAGAGTAATGAAGGGACTATTGGTGAAAGATATAAGATTAATGCTGAATCAGAAACAGTTCTTTGGAGTGGTTGCGCTGATGGCGGTCGTATTCTTAAGTGTGTATTCTGATCCAAGTTTTGTCATTAGTTACATTACACTAATGTTTTCGATATTTACGATCAGTACGATCAGCTATGATGAGTATGAGAATGGGATGTGCTACCTTTTTACATTGCCGATCAGCCGTAAGGGATATGTAAGGGAAAAATATATATTTGGAGTGATCACAACATTGCTGTCATTCACAGTCATCTCTGTGCTGTCATTCATTGCGAGCGCCATCAGGCATATTGGATTTGATGTGAAAGAGTGGATCTTTACCGGTGTGACCAGTCTCTTGCTGATTACGCTTGTGCTTGCAGTCAATATCCCGCTTCAGTTGAAATTCGAAGCAGAAAGAAGCCGTATGGCAATGCTGGTCACCTTCGCGGGTGCGTTCGTAGTTGCTTATCTTGTTGTGAAAATCACTTCGCTTGTGGGAGTGGATATGGTGAAACTGATTGAAAGGCTTGCGGAGACGAATCTGAAAGGTTGCGTGGTATTTGCATGTGCGGTATGGGCTTTGGGAATGCTGATTTCTTATCTGGTTGCTGTGCGGGTGATGGAGAAGAAGGATTTCTAGGGGAGCGTATGGATATATTATGTGTGATAGGGCTGATTGTATTTGCGTATTATGTTTTGGTGAAGAGAAAGAAATAGAGAATCTCCGGATGGCAGACGGCTGTCCGGAGGTTTTTTATAAAAGAGTAAAATAAAGAATAAATTTGTCACATTTTTGATGCTGAAGGGCTTATGCTGTATAGAGAGGATGAAATAATGGAATGGTGGGTGTCATTCATCATATTTCATGCGTAGAGATTATATGAATGGCAGGAAAGAGGCTTGAAGATGCTGGCGATATTCTTAAGTGAAATAGGGGAAGAACAGAATAAAGGGAAATTCGAGGCGATAAAAATGGGATATTATTGAAGATGTTTACTCGAAAGATGCATGGAATTACAGAATCACAGATAGAAGGAAAAGAACTTTCAGATATACTGGTACATATGATTCTTGATTTGTCGGAGAGATGCCGCAATGTGTTGTATCTGCATTATTATAATGAACTATCCTATGCAGATATTTTGGATATGACAGAAACTAATGCCAGGCAGATTGCAAGGCGCTCCAGGAAGATATTGATAGAGAAGATGGTTGAGAGGGTGCTTATGTATGAGTAAAGACATATTGCCTGAGTCCTTGTTTAAAGAAGCGGTGGTAAAAACCTGTGAGATAGAACTCTCAGTCTATGAAGCGAAGATTATGCATACAAAGAGCATTGTGTTCTGACAGTTTCGCTTTTTATGTGGCGCAGATCATCAGAGTGTTTCAGATTGGAATCGATAAGTGCCTGGAGTCGGGGTTCGAAGAATTAGAGTTAGGCGCAGTCGGCTCAGTGTTTATGACCTTGGGTCCGGTTGTTGCCGGGCGATGGCGGCAGACCCGGAACTAATTCTGGCAGATGAACCCACGGGGAATCTGGATTCGAATGCCTCCCGAGTGGTCATTCAGACATTATTCCGGATTAATCAAGAGATAGGGAAGACGAGCAGAAACTGTTCTATCGCAGGATACTGAAGAATATAGGCAGGGTCTGATAAAAGATAAGACAGCGAAAACCCGCTTGCCAGTAATGGTAGCGGGTTTTCGTTGTTGTTATAGTTATCGAAAGGAATGAGAGTAAAGTGCAGCACCTTGCTTAGAGGTGCTCTTACTTTATGAGGGGGATGATAGTTGATGTGTTCTTCAACTATCTGATTTATAGTATATAAGATAAATGTGTCCAAAGTATGTGTATTCTCTTAAAGAAATCGAAAAAGTCTTAATGCATTCTTAAGTTCTCCTACAGACGATGGCTGTCGATGATCAGCCTTACCGACCGATATAAAAACGGCTTATACTGTTCGATCGGAAGCGGCTCCTGATACAAGATGGAGTTATATCCGGTGGACCCTGCAAGTTCTACGATGGTAAACAGCATGACGTCGACATGCTCATATTCGTACTTATCATCTGCGATCATACGAAGGAAGATCTCGTAGAAGTCATTGTCTGTGCTCTCTCCGGTCAAGAGTGCGGATCTTAATGCTCCCATCACTAGGTTCTTGGAAATGAAGTTCAAAAGGGGCTTGTTCTCAACCAAAGTATCTATGATGTGATCGATAATGAAGATTAACTGTTCTTCCAGACCCTGTACATGTTCTGCATCCAGAGCGCTCTTGGCTTCGCGGAAGAGTTCGTGGGTCTTGTGGGCGATGAGCTTGTTCTTGATATCGTATTTGTCTTTAAAGTATAGATAGAAAGTTCCCTTGGCAACTCCGGCTTTCTCTACGATATCGGAGATTGCGGTAGAATTAATCCCTTTGGTCGTGAAGAGTTCGTATGCGCTGTTAAAAAGGGTCTCTTTCTTTTTCTTCTTATTTTCGTCAACTTTTCCCATAATGTACACCATCCTTATCCCTATTATAACCAGAGATTTCCTGTTGTTGCAAGAGATTTATAAAAAAATGACCAAAAGTCAAAAAAGGTATTGACTAATGGTCATTTTTAATGTATATTGCATATGTTGATAAATGACTGTTAGTCAGAAATGAAAAGGAGCAAACAGGTATGGTTAAGTTTGGAAAGAAAGTGGTGAAGTACAGAGTACCGATATTAATCATCAGTATCTTGCTGCTGATTCCTTCTGTACTGGGGTATGTGAATACCAGAGTGAATTATGATGTCCTTACTTATCTTCCGGAGGATATTGAGACCATGAAAGGTCAGGAGATTATGACGGAAGACTTTGGGACGGGAGCCTTCTCCATGTTTATCGCAGACGGCATGGAAGATAAGGATGTTGTGAAGTTAAAAGCGAAGATTGAGAAGATTGACCATGTGGAGAACGTCCTGTGGTACGATTCTGTGGCAGATATCTCCATACCGGAGAGTATGCTTCCGGATGAACTGTATGAGGTGTTTAACTCTGATACAGGTACGATGATGGCAATCTTCTTTGACGAGGGGACTTCATCGGACGGAACGATGGAAGCGATTGAGGAGATCCGTAACGTTGCAGGAAAGCAGTGTTTTGTAAGCGGTATGTCTGCAATTGTTACCGATACGAAGAATCTGGCGGAAAAAGAGACTCCACTCTATGTATTGATTGCGGTTGCATTAGCGGTTATCGTGCTGGGACTGACCATGGATTCTTTCTTTGTGCCGATTCTCTTCCTGCTGAGTATCGGAATCGCGATTCTGTACAATCTGGGAAGCAATTATTTCTTAGGGGAGATCTCTTATATCACGAAGGCACTGGCAGCAGTACTGCAATTGGGAGTTACGCTGGATTATTCCATCTTCCTGATGCATAGTTATGAAGAGCAGCAGGTTCGGTACAATGGTGACAAGGAGAGAGCAATGGCACATGCAATCTCGCATACATTTTCGTCTGTAATCGGAAGTTCCGTTACAACGATTGCCGGATTCATTGCACTTTGCTTCATGAGTTTTACATTGGGAATGGATATTGGCGTTGTTATGGTGAAGGGTGTTGTATTTGGCGTAATCGCTTGTGTAACGATTCTGCCGTCCATGATCCTGTGCTGTGACAAACTGATCGAGAAGACGAAGCACAGACCATTGATTCCGGATGTTGGAAAGATATCAGAGAAGGTTACGAAGAGGTATCTGTGGTATGTGGCTGCATTCCTGATCCTCCTGGTCCCGGCAATCTATGGCAATAACCATACCGGTGTTTATTATAATCTGGATGAGACACTTCCGAAGAATCTGCCGAGTATTATAGCAAATGAGAAATTAAAAGAAGACTATGATATGAATACAACCCATATCCTGCTTCTGGATAGTTCGGTTCCATCTTCGGATGTCAGCAAGATGTTAAAGAAGATTGAGAAGGTAGACGGTGTCAAATGGGCATTGGGGCTGGATAAACTGGTAGGGCCGGGAGTTCCTTCGGATATGCTGCCGGAATCTGTTACCAGCATGTTGAAGAATGACAAATACCAGATGGTAATGGTCAATTCTATTTACAAGGTAGCATCGGATGAAGTCAACCAGCAGATTGAAGAGATCAATGAGATCATGGATCAGTATGACGAAGGAGCGATGCTGGTAGGAGAAGGACCGCTGACGGCAGATCTGATTAAGATTACGGATAAGGATTTCCGGACGGTTAGCGCAGTGTCCATTGGAATTATATTTGTCATTATCCTGATTCTTTTTAAATCCATATCATTGCCGTTCATCCTGGTTGGCGTGATTGAGTTTGCGATCTTTGTTAATATGGGAATTCCGTTCTATACGGGAACGACGCTTCCGTTCGTTGCGTCCATTGTAATCGGTACGATTCAGTTGGGATCGACTGTGGATTATGCGATCCTGATGACTACAAGATATAAACGTGAGCGTAATCATGGAGCGGGCAAATATGATGCGATTACGACGGCGCATAAGGCAAGCGCTCAATCGGTTATTGTAAGTGCGCTGAGTTTCTTCGCTGCTACGATTGGTGTTGGCCTGTATTCGAATATTGATATGATCAGTTCGCTGTGTGTTCTGATGGCAAGAGGTGCGATTATCAGTATGATTGTCGTGGTATTCATTCTTCCATCGATGTTCATGGTATTCGATAAGGTGATTGTAAAGACGAGTAAAGATTTTCTGCCGAAGAAGGCAGACAAATAATAGGAGGTATTTTTCATGAAAAATGATATGAAGAAGAAGGTAATGGCTGGCTCTATGGCATTGGTGATGGCAGCGGGGCTTGCAGGAACTTATGGATATCAGCAGTCTGTACCGGAAGTCAAAGCAGAAGATAAAGATGTGGAAGCACTGGAAGAGGCAGCAACGAAAGCACTGGGAGACAGCACGGAGGAAAATACGGGCGAGGCTTTCAAAGAGGAATCCGTATATGTGAAAGCAGATCCGTCCGGCAAGGTTACCAGCACGACGGTGACAGAATGGCTTAAGAATCCGGGCAGCGGTACATTTGCCGATGTAACGGGGCTTGATGATGTTAGGAATATTAAAGGAGATGAGGAGTTCACGAAGGGAAGCGGCGAGGAAGTGAACTGGAAGTCTGAAGGAGATGATATCTATTATCAGGGTACGACGGATCAGGAACTGCCGGTGGATGTGAAAGTCTCCTATAAGCTGGATGGCAAGGATATTTCCGCAGAAGATCTGGAAGGAAAAGACGGCAAAGTCGAGATCCATATTGATTATGATAACAAATCCAAAGAGACGGTGGACGTAAATGGGGAGCAGGTGGAGATGTATACTCCGTTTACCATGGTAACGGCGATGATGCTGTCTGCGGATGAGTATTCTAATATTACGATCGATCATGGAAAGATTATGTCGGATGCGGATAAGAATATCGTTGTTGGGCTTGGATTCCCGGGTCTTTCAGAGAACCTTAATCTGGATGATGCAGATCTGGATATTGATATCCCGGATAGTGTGACGATTACGGCTGACGTGAAGGATGCTTCTGTGGGACCGACGATTACGGTGGCTTCTTCAGAGATTATGGATGAGTTCGATCTGAGTGATGTGAATGATTTTGACAGTCTGGAGGATTCTATTGGGCAGCTGGAAGATGCGGCGGATCAGTTAGTGGATGGGTCGAAAGAAGCTGCGGATGGATCGAAGGAACTGGCAGATGGGTCTAAGACGTTGGCAGATGGATCGCAAGAGTTAGCGAGTGGGTCTAAGACGTTGGCAGATGGGTCTAAGGAATTATCTGACGGGGTAAACACGCTGAATGATAAGAGTGGAGAACTGATCAGTGGAGTGAATACGTTGGCTGACGGGGTTGGCACTTATACGAATGGTGTGACGGGATTGTATCAGGGAAGTGTGTCAATTGCAGAAGGGGCAGCGCAATTGCAGGCAGGAGCAAAGAGCCTGAATGAAGGTGTTCAGCAGGCAGCGGCAGGAGCGAATAATCTGACAGTCGGAGCGCAAAGTGTGAAAGAGGGAATGGCATCAGTCGGCAATAATCTTGGAACAGTGTCTGCAGCGCTTGGCAATGTAACAGCAGAGAGTGTGATGGCAGGTGTTGATGTGACAATCAGTAATGAAAAGGCGACACTTACAGAAGAACAGATATCTGCAATTGTAGAAGCAAATTTTGCAAATGCAGATGATGCTACCAAAGCACAGGTAAGAACAGCCATCAATGCAGCATTAGAGCAGAGTACGGTTAGTGCGGATACGGCAAAATCATTGAATGCTACAGGCAAGACGGTTGTAGGCACAGTGGGTCAGGCGAAAAAAGGGGTAGATGATATACAGACGGCAGTGAATTCTCAATTAGTACCAGGAATTGCCAGTATCCAGACAGGCGCAGGTCAGCTTGCAGGAATGCTTGGTCAGGGAGATGGTCAGGTACAGACCATTGGCTCGGGTGCAGCAACACTGGAAGCAGGAACAAAGAGTCTGGCAGAAGGCACTCAGACCCTTTCGGCAGGCGCAAAACAGTTGCGTGATAACAGTGCGCCGTTGATTGCAGGAATGGAGGCCCTGAAGCAGGGAGGTTCCCAATTGGCAAGTGGTGTAGGTCAGCTTGCTAATGGTGCAGGCCAGGTATCTAGTGGAGCGAGTGCCCTTGCCGATGGAAGCCGGCAACTTGCCGATGGAAGCCAGCAATTAGCAGACGGCAGCCAGCAGCTTGCAGATGGCAACCAGCAACTCGCCGACGGAATGTCCGAGTTCAAGACAGAAGGTATCGACAAACTGACAGAAGTATTCGATGGTGATATCCATAACGTGACATCCAGAATTGATGCTATGTCAACATTAGGAAAGAGTTACAAGTCCTTCGCAGGTATCAAAGATGGCATGAACGGAAGTACCAAGTTCATCATCGAGACCGTAGGCGTGGAAGAAAAATAAATATAGAAAAGATGAGAATTACAGCGGCGTGTCGTGATAGATGCGCCGTTTTTGATGTGCACAAGTGTCCGGAGGGAACTGCGGTGGCAGGTTTCGTAGGTAAAAGGGACACCATGATTTCAAAAAGGGACAGGGCAAATTCAAAAAGGGACACGGCAAATTGAATCGGGGACGGGGGAAATTGAAAAAACCCCCGTCCCCTAAATTGCAAAGGATACCGCCTCATGCTATAATGAATCCAGTCATATGA
>NZ_JBNPMC010000020.1:0-59184 GCF_050313795.1 Bariatricus sp. SGI.154 | reverse complement strand
CAATTAAATTTGCCGTGTCCCTTTTTGAATTTGCCCTGTCCCTTTTTGCAATCAGCTCCGCAAACTCAAAATTCCTTCAATCAATATCTTCACATCATCCAGGATATAATCAAATGCACCCGCTTTATACAGATTAATTACAATCATTCCGATCGGCACAGCAAAGATCATCCCGAACACGCTGCCCACCTTATATCCTACATACAACAATACCAAGGTAATCAATGGCTTCATCCCCATGCTGTCCCCCACTAATTTCGGCTGGATCAACTGGCGTACCAGTTGGGACACCCCATATAGTACAAGCAGTCCGACCACCAGTTTATAATCTCCCATCAGGAACTTATATACCGCCCACGGAATCAGCGCAGTACCCGTTCCAAAGAAAGGAAGAAAATCGAGTATTGCTATGAGAAGTGCCAGCAAGAATGAAAAATGTACATCCAGAATGATAAAACCAATC
This sequence comes from Bariatricus sp. SGI.154, assembly GCF_050313795.1. NCBI lineage: Bacteria > Bacillati > Bacillota > Clostridia > Lachnospirales > Lachnospiraceae > Bariatricus > Bariatricus sp. SGI.154. Next base: position 58,721 of record NZ_JBNPMC010000020.1, on the reverse strand, counting down.
AGCAAAATTACATACACTACCGCCATAATCTTAAGTTGAGCCTTAAAATAACCGCCGACAGCGTATTTTAAGTTGTCGACAACCATAGACATTCTGGTTACCAGCGAATCCGGTGCAACCTTTTTAGACCAACAGATCACTTCTTCTCGCTCTGCTATGAAGAAATACGCAGATACAAATGTAACAATCATGGCCACCAGAATCGAGGGAATCCTCTTCGCCAGATTCCCTGCTGCCGTAAAGGTTGGCTCACTGATTTTTCCCATCAGTTCTCCTACCGTTTCATCCAGATTATTGACCATGGTATGCCAGCCCTCCTGAATTGCAGCAGGCAGCATCCCGAATACACCATTCAGGCTGTCCCCAATCTTTCTGAAGCCATTCTCCAGATCCTCATACATCTCCGGCATATCCTGTATGAAATATGCAATCTCGCGCCCAATCCTGCTGATCATAAAATATATCAGAAAACATACCACCGCCAACACACCGATGATCATGAGCGCAGATCCCAGTTTCTTTACGATCTTCACCCTTTTTTCCAGCCAGTTCACCACCGGACTTGCGATCGTGGCAATACACCAGCCAATCACGAATGGCATAAAGAACACAATAAACTTATAACCCAGATAAAGGAATAAAATCGTCCCTATCAGGCTAAAGGTCAGGCTAACAATTACCTTCCAGTAAGGACGTTCATCGCTTGGCTGCTCCTTAAAGTTTGTCTTCATGCTACTATTCCACCTCTTCTTTGCCAAGGAACTCTGTCTCAACCAGTTCCCAGATTTCATCTCTTCCCTGCTTTGTCACGGAAGAGAATGGAATAATCTTCGTTCCCGGCACCAGATTCAATCCCTGCTTTACTGCCTTGACATGCTTATCCACCTGACTTCTCTTAAGTTTATCCAACTTCGTCGCTATAATGATCGGATTATACCCTCGTGACACAATCCAGTCATACATCATCTTATCATTAGCAGAAGGATCATGTCGAATATCAATTAGCAGGAACACTGCCTGTAACTGCTTTGATCCATGCAGGTAACGCTCAATTAACTGCCCCCATTTGGCCTTCTCTTTCTCAGATACCTTGGCATATCCATATCCCGGAAGATCCACCAGATACAATTCTTCATTAATATTGTAGAAATTAATGGTCTGGGTCTTCCCCGGCGTTGCCGAGGTCCTTGCATAGGACTTACGGTTCATCAGCGCATTGATCAGCGACGACTTGCCCACATTCGATTTCCCGGCAAATGCAATCTCCGGCAGCGTATTATCCGGCAACTTGCTCGTAATACCGCACACCGTCTCCAAATTAATATTTCTGATTATCATATTCTTTCCTCTTACCTAAATCATACTCTTAATCTTAAGTTTTTACTTAATCTTAATTTTTATCCTTAATCTTAGTTTTTGCCTGTTTCTTTGGATGAACCAGTGCAATCTTCAACACCTCATCCATATAGGAAACCGGAATAATCTCCATACCTTTGGTAATCTCAGAAGAAATCTCCTCAACATCCACGGTATTCTCCTTCGGCACAATGACAGTCTTAATACCAGCGCTCTTCGCTGCCAACAGTTTCTCCTTCAGCCCGCCAATCGGAAGCACACGTCCCCGAAGAGTAATCTCTCCGGTCATGGCAACATCCGCTCTTGCCTTTCTTCCGGTAATCGCCGATATCATGGCTGTTGCCATCGTAATTCCGGCAGATGGTCCGTCCTTCGGCACAGCACCTTCTGGTATATGGATATGTATGTCATGCTCTTTGAAGAAATTCTCATCAATCTTGTATTCTTTGCTGACAGACCGAATATAACTGATGCCTGTTCTTGCAGATTCTTTCATCACGTCGCCTAACTGACCAGTTAATAGGATCTCTCCTTCTCCCGGCATCACATTCACTTCAATCTGTAAGGTATCCCCGCCCACGCTGGTCCATGCCAGACCACGGACGATTCCTACCTCATCTACTTCATTTGCCATCTGATAAATATATAATTCTTTGCCAAGATAATTGTGAAGATTACGCTCTGTTACATGGATCGCTTTCTTCTTCGTCTCCAGAATCTCCCTTGCTGCCTTTCTGCAAATATCTCCGATCTTACGCTCTAACTGCCTTACACCTGCCTCTTTCGTATAATTACGAGCCATCTTCCATACAGCCTTCTTACTGATAGTCAACTGCTCCGGTGTCAGACCATGTTTCTCTAACTGCTTCGGAATCAGATGCTCCATGGCAATGTGCAGTTTCTCATTCTCTGTATAACTGCTGACTTCGATCACTTCCATACGATCCAGAAGCGGCCTTGGAATGGTCTGCAGCGTATTTGCCGTCGTCACGAACAGCACCTCCGACAAATCCAGAGGCACTTCCAGATAATGATCGCGGAACTTATGGTTCTGTTCACTGTCCAGCACCTCCAAAAGCGCAGAGAACGTATCTCCCTTATAGTCGTTGCTAACTTTATCAATCTCATCCAGCAGCATCAACGGATTCTTAACCCCAGCCTGCTTCATCGCGTTGGCAATTCTTCCGGGCATAGCACCTACATAAGTCTTCCGATGTCCGCGAATCTCCGCCTCATCCCGCACACCACCTAATGAAATGCGCACATAAGGCTTCTTAAGTGCCCTTGCCAGTGACTTAGCAATGGAAGTCTTACCAGTTCCCGGAGGTCCTACCAGGCAAAGGATCGGCGTCTCTCCTTTCTTAGTGAGCGCACGCACCGCCAGGAATTCCAACACCCTTTCTTTGACTTTGTCTAATCCATAGTGATCTGCATCCAGCACCTCTTTGGCAAATCCAATATCCTGATGCTCCTCACAGATCTTATCCCAAGGCATCTCAAGTATCGTCTCAATATATGTGCGGATCACACCGATCTCTGCCGGATTCCCCATAGAATTGCGGAATCTCTTGATCTCTTTATTCAGTTTCTCCTTCACTTCCGCAGGAGCATTCAAAGCATCTGCTGCCTGCTGGAACTCATCCGCATCGGACAGCGTGTTATCATCCCCCAGTTCCTCACGAATCAGTTTCATCTCTTCCCGAAGAATGTATTCCCGCTGGTTCTTGTCAACCTTCTCCTTCACCTTCATCTGAATCTCTTCTTTGACATTCTGAATCTGGATCTCATTCACCACTTTAAAAGCCAGAAGTTCATAACGCCGCATCAGATCCGTCTCCTCCAGAAGCTGCTGGGCATCCGTATAGGAGAATGGCACATTGGCTGCAATTACATCAACCAGCCGTTTCAGATCATTGATATTCTCAATCTGAAATGCCAGTTCTTTGGATAATTTCGGATTCTTCAAAAGATATTCTTTAAAAATATCTTTCATGCCACGAATCATCGCTTCCAGATTCAATGGATGCTCCTTGGCACCCGTATCTTCCACAGACGTATCGGCATCTTCAATTACAGTTACATTCGCCCGAAGATAAGGTTCTTCGGACTCTATCGCATTTATGCAGGCTCTGGCTTCTCCTGATATCAGAACTCTGCTCATTTTCTTTGGTAATTTTACAATCTGGCGGATGGTAGCAATACATCCCATCTGATACACATCTGCAACGCCTGGATCTTCCACATCTATATCCTTTTGTGCAGACAGGAATATCTTCTGGTCGCCTTCCATAGCCTCCTCGATCGCCTTAAGGGATTTCTCCCGGCTGACATCAAAGTGGCGCACCATCTCCGGTAATATGGTTATTCCTCTTAGAGCCACCATAGGCAGGCTCATCGTCTCTCTACTCATAAGCATTTCTCCTAACTCTTCCATACTCCCCGCAGGTCTGCTAACACCAGTCCCTCCTGGATGTATGACAACTAAAATGAAGTCTCCCCTAGAGTAAAATGAGCGGGTACAACGTTACCTCTTGCACCCGCCTCTTATCATTATGCACTCTCAGATCTGACCGCAGTATGTTCACACTCCGGTTCTCCGATTCCTTTTACAACGTCTTCCGTAATACGGCATGACTTTAACGTCTCATCTGACGGAGCCTTATACATGATATCCATCATGATATTCTCCATGATCGCACGCAATCCTCTGGCACCCGTCTTCCTCTTAAGAGAAGTCTCTGCAATTGCATTCAGAGCCGCATCGTCAAATACCAAGTCTACTCCATCCAACTCCAGCATCTTCTGATACTGCTTCACAATCGCATTCTTCGGCTCTGTCAAGATACGCATCAGTGCCTCCTCATCCAGCATCTCTAAAGATACTGTCACCGGAACACGGCCTACTAACTCCGGAATCAAGCCGAATTTCACGAGATCCTGCGGTAATACCTGCTGCAATAATCTGTCAACATCATTCTCATGCTTGTTCGCGATCTCCACATTGAATCCGATAGACTTCTGATCGATACGTTTCTCGATAATCTTATCAATTCCTTCAAATGCGCCGCCGCAGATAAACAGGATATTGGTCGTGTCAATCTGGATCAACTCCTGATGCGGGTGCTTTCTTCCACCCTGAGGCGGAACATTGGCAACCGTTCCTTCTATAATCTTCAGAAGCGCCTGCTGTACGCCTTCACCTGAGACGTCTCTTGTAATCGATGGGTTTTCAGATTTTCTAGTAATCTTGTCAATCTCATCGATATAGATAATGCCATACTCTGCACGTTCGATATCGCCATCTGCCGCCTGGATGATTTTAAGCAGAATGTTCTCCACATCCTCCCCTACGTATCCGGCTTCTGTCAAAGCAGTTGCATCTGCAATGGCGAATGGAACACCCAGAATCTTGGCAAGGGACTGGGCAAGTAATGTCTTGCCGCATCCTGTTGGCCCAAGCATCAGAATATTACTCTTTCCAAGTTCTACTCCCATATCTTTTCCGGCCATGATTCTCTTATAATGATTGTATACTGCAACAGACAGAACCTTCTTCGCTTCCTCCTGTCCTATTACATATCCGTCCAGGAATTCCTTAATCTCCTCCGGTTTCAGCAGATTAATATCCGCAAATGGGTTCCACTGTCTTCCGTCATCATATGCGAACTCTTCTTCCAGAATCTCGGTGCATACATCCACACACTCATCACAGATATAAGTCCCATTGGGTCCTGCAATCAGTTTCCTCACCTGATTCTGCGTCTTGTTACAGAACGAACACCTTACCTGATCGTCGTTCCTTCCTACCATACTCTCACCTCGTCTAAGGACATCTTAAGCAAATTTACCGGCTCTTAATGACTTCGTCAATCAGACCGTATGCCTTTGCTTCTTCCGCAGACATAAAGTTATCACGCTCTGTATCCGCGCTGATCACGTCTAACGGCTGTCCCGTATTCTCTGATAATATCTGATTTAATTTCTGGCGGGTCTTTAAAATATGTTCTGCAGCAATCTTAATCTCAGTTGCCTGTCCCTGTGCACCGCCTGACGGCTGGTGAATCATAATCTCAGCATTCGGAAGGGCAAGTCTCTTGCCTTTGGTTCCCCCTGCCAGTAAGAATGATCCCATACTTGCAGCCATACCGATACAGATAGTCTCTATGTCGCATTTAATATACTGCATTGTATCATAGATCGCCATACCGGCTGTCACAGATCCTCCCGGACTGTTGATATACAGATGGATATCCTTCTCCGGGTCTTCCGCTTCCAGGAATAATAACTGTGCAACAATCACACTTGCTGACACGTCAGTTACTTCCTCTCCAAGGAAGATAATTCTGTCTTTCAATAATCTTGAATAGATGTCGTAGGAGCGTTCTCCACGGCTAGTCTGTTCAATGACATAAGGTACTAAACTCATGTATATGCCTCCTCCTGACTCAATACTCGCTACAGTTCAGTAATACTGTCCTTATTTCTCAACAGCATTCTCTACCAAGAAGGTAACAGCCTCCTGAACCGCCATATCTTCTTTCATCTGTTTCTTCTCGTTCTCACCCATGAATTCTTTGAGTTTCTCAACTTCCATCTTGTACTGCTCAGCCATCTTCGCCAGTTCTTCATCTAACTTCTCATCACTGATCTCGATGTTCTCTGCTTTTGCAATTGCTTCTAATACAAGGCGTGTCTCAATACGTTTTACAGCCTGAGGTCTAAGTTCCTCTAACATCTTCTCTGCAGTCATTCCTGTAAACTGGAAGTACTGTTCCATAGTAAGTCCCTGAGACTGGATTCTCTGAGCAAAATCATCAGCCATCTGCATAGCCTGAGTCTCGATCATTGCATCCGGAATCTCATACTCTGCATTCTTAACAGCCTGCTCAACAACAGAGTCTTCCTGCTTTGTCTTACCTTCTGCTGCTTTCTGCTCTTTAATCTTTGCCTTAATATCAGCTTTGTATTCTTCTAATGTATCGAATTCAGAAACTTCTGCCGCGAATTCATCGTCAATCTCCGGAAGTTCCTTTGCCTTAATCTCGTGTACCGTACACTTGAACACTGCTTCTTTTCCCTTCAGATCCTCTGCATGATACTCTTCCGGGAATGTTACGTTAACTTCAACTTCCTTCTCAGCCTCAACGCCAACTAACTGCTCCTCGAATCCCGGGATGAATGATCCGGAACCGATGGTCAGAGGATAGTTCTCGCCTTTTCCGCCTTCGAAAGCAACACCGTCTACGAATCCTTCGAAATCAAGGATTACTTCATCGCCATCCTGTACCGGACGGTCTTCTACGGTAACTGTTCTTGCATTCTTCTCTGCTTCTTCCTGTACCTTAGCATCAATCTCTTTCTGTGTTACGCGTGTAGAGATCTTCTCTACTTCCAGTCCTTTGTACTCTCCAAGAGTCACTTCAGGCTTAACAGCAACCTCAGCAGTAAAGATGAATGGTTTGCCCTTTTCAATCTGAACTACATTGATATCCGGTCTGGATACGATCTCCAGTTCACACTCATCATAAGCATCCGCATATGCCTTTGGAATCAGTTCATTCGCTGCATCATCATAGAAGATCTCTGCGCCATACATCTTCTCGATCATCTGGCGCGGAACTTTTCCCTTACGGAACCCCGGAAGAGAGATTTTGTTCTTCTGCTTCATATATGCACTCTGAAGCGCTTTCTCTAAATCACTGGCAGAAACCTCGATGGTAAGTTTCGCCATGTTCTTTTCTAACTTTTCTACCTGTAAACTCATTTACTATTTCCTCCTAATTTTATACTTTATCGTGCGAAGCACGCACGGATAGGCAGCCCTATCTTTTGGTAGCCGAAAAGATAGGCATACTATACTACATTACATTCACCAAAGGAGTATACCACAAACTCCGCCAAATATCTAGCCTTGAATTTCATCTAAACGAAGTATTTTTCGGATTAATTGGTCCATATCGTCCTCATCAATGTAATATTCTTTCTTCTTATCCGATTTTACATGGAGAATCACCGTCTCTTTGTCTCCATACTGGGTGTCCATATATGCAACATCCAGCAGTTCATACGCATGATTCACAATATCATTCAGGATCATCTGCGCCGTCTCCTCCTCAGACTCTCCTTCATATTCTCCATCCTTGATCTTCTGTGTCATCTTAATTGAATCTTCGGTTAAAGCCTGCTGAAAACTAACGAACACATCCGAAGGCTGGATCTCGACGGAAACCTCATACTCTTTCTTTCCCGTCTTCTTTGCCTCTTTCACGCTATAACGCATTGTTGTAAAGATCTTAGACACCAAGTCTGCAAACTGCGTAGTCTTCGTCTCACTCATCTCAATCTCATTGGTAATATTCGCAGCCACAAACTGATCGATCGATTCCTGGTACTGCTGCATCAGAGAAGTCTCAGACGCATTCTCTTCATATCCCAGAGCATTCTCTATCTCTCCCTGAAACGTAAGATCCAACACCGCCTGCACATAACCCGATGCATCAAAATCCTTCCCACATCCGGTCAGTCCTATGATGAATACCATGCACAGTGCCCATATTTTTAAGAATCTTTTCTTCCTTCTCATCTTATTTCCTAATGCCTAATAATATACAATCGCCTTTGCAATCTCATCGGCTTTCTCTTTTCCTGCCAGAACCTCGATCAATTTCAAGGCAAAATCAATCGCTGTTCCCACGCCACGGCTGGTCACAATATTCCCATCTACCGTTACCGGAACCCCCGTCATAACTGCTCCCTGAATCTCCTTCTCAACAGAAGGATAGCAGCTAATCCGTTTGCCCTTCAACAACTCCAGATTTCCAAGCACCTTCGGTGCTGCACAGATTGCTCCGATATATTTCCCTTCATTATAAAAATCCTTCACAACGCGGCGAACCCCTTCATGTTCATCCAGATTCGTAGTTCCCGGCATTCCTCCCGGCAGCACGATCATATCAGACTCCACAAAATTCACTTCCTCAAACAAGTCCTCCGTCTGCACATTAATCCCATGTGCCCCATGCACCGTATACTCCTCCGTAATCGAAACAGTATCCACATAAATCTTAGCTCTTCTAAGCAGATCCACTACCGTCAACGCTTCAACCTCTTCAAAACCATCCGCTAAAATCACACTTACCGTCAGCATCTCAAATCACCCTCTCTTCTTCTTTGTAAAAAATAATACCACCATTTACTTTTAGTGTAAACTATATTATGATAACACCAAACACAGACAGGAGGCTCCAAATTATGGAAATTGAACGTAAATACCTAGTAAAACAACTCCCCGAATCCCTTGGCACCTACCCTTGCCGCATTCTGGAACAAGGCTACCTGAACGTAAAACCCGTTGTACGTATCCGCCGGGACAACGACAAATACGAACTCACCTACAAATCCGGCGGTCTCATGGCAAGAGAAGAATACAACCTTCCTCTCACCCAGGAAGCCTATGAACACCTCCTAACCAAGATCGACGGACGCCTCATCCAAAAAAGGCGCTATATGATCCCCCTATCTCAGGATCTCACCGCCGAACTAGACATCTTCGAAGGTCACCTCGCTCCCCTTCGCCTGGTAGAAGTAGAATTCCAGACCGAAGCCGAAGCCAACTCCTTCACTCCACCATCCTGGTTCGGCGAAGACGTAACCTTCTCCGGCAAATATCATAACAGTTATCTAAGCACATTATAAAATATCATAATCACTATATCAAAAGCCGGCAATGCTATCCTCTTTAAGCATTACCGACTTTTTCACGCGTTAAAAAGTTTCCTTAATCTGCCATCGCGAACCCATCATGCACCGCATTCATAGCCTTATCAATATCTTTCTTCGGAACCAGCACTGTAATCCGAATCTCAGAAGTAGAGATCATATTGATATTCACTCTGGAATTATACAGCGACTCGAACATCTTCGCCGCCACTCCAGGGTTGCTCATCATTCCAGCTCCAACAACGGACAATTTTGCTACATCTTCATTCCATGTAACATCCTGAATGGTAAGTCTCTCCTTATTCTCCTCCAGGATTCTGATCGCATCCTTCAGATCATCTGATGCTACCGTAAAGGAGATATCCTTCGTTCCTTCTCTTCCCACAGATTGAAGAATAATATCCACATTAATATTGTTCTTTGCAAGAGTGTCAAAGATACGGAATGCGATTCCCGGCTTATCTTCAACTCCAATTACAGAGATTCTGGCTGTATTCTTATCGGCTGCCACACCTGTCACTAATAATTTTTCCATACCTTTCGCCTCCTTGACTACGGTTCCCTCTGAACGGTTCAAACTGGACCGTACGACTAATTCTACGTTATATTTTTTTGCCATCTCCACAGAACGGTTATGAAGTACCTTTGCACCAAGGCTAGCCAGTTCCAACATCTCATCATAAGTGAGCACGTCAAGTTTTCTGGCATTCTTAACGATCCGCGGATCTGCCGTATACACACCGTCTACATCCGTGTAGATCTCGCACTTATCTGCATGAAGCGCCGCAGCCAGTGCCACCGCTGTTGTATCAGAACCGCCTCTTCCAAGTGTTGTAATATCATCATACTTATTCACTCCCTGGAATCCGGTTACGATTACAATCTTCCTGGAATCCAGTTCATGAAGGATTCTCTCCTTCTCCACACGCTTAAAACGTGCATTTCCATACCGGGATGTGGAGTGCATTCTTACCTGAAAAGCATTCAGAGATACCGCAGGCACGTCCAGCGACTGCATCGCCATCGCCATCAATGCTACAGATACCTGCTCTCCTGTAGTGAGAAGCATATCCAGTTCTCTTTTCTTCGCATCCGGGTTAATCGTATTCGCCAGCGCGATCAATTCATCTGTTGTATCTCCCATCGCAGACAGTACAACCACCACATCATTTCCTGCTTTATAATCTTCAATACATCTTTTTGCAACATTAAAGATCCGTTCTTTATTGGCCACTGAACTGCCGCCAAATTTCTTAACTATTAGCATATATCCTCCTGTAACAAATGTCCGATCAATTTATAACCATCTATCCAGTTTCTTCCCGTTGCCGCAGCAAGTTTTTCATTGTACGCAGCAACGCCAGTTTCTTTCTTTGTGCTGTCATATAACAGATACGGAACCGGATCTCCGGTATGTGTACGTACTTCGATTGGTGTCGGATGATCCGGCAGCAACAGGATACGGTAATCCTCCTGCGCTTTCTCAAGTCCTTCCACTACAATACCAAGTACTTTTTGATCCACATTCTCAATTGCGGTAATCTTATCCTGAATATTTCCCTGATGTCCCATCTCATCCGGGGCTTCTACATGAATGTACGCGAAATCATACCCATCCTCCGTAAGCGCTTTTACTGCTGAGCGCGCCTTACCTTCATAATTGGTATGAAGACCGCCGTTCGCACCCTCCACGATAATGCGGTCCATATCCGCTCCGACAGCAATCCCCTTCAAGAGATCTACAGCTGATATCATCACGCCATTCTTTCCTGTGCGTTTTTCAAAAGAAGTAAGAGAAGGCTTCTTTCCCGCACCCCAGAACCAGGCAGAATTTGCAGGATGTAACCCTTGCCTTCTGCGTTCTACGTTCAATGGATGATTTTCAAGAATCTCATAACTCTTCTTCATCATCTCACATAAGACTTCATCCTCCGGAAGATAATCTCCGATTCTCTTCGTCAGAATATCATGCGGTGGAGTCAGTTCTACAACCTTGCCATTCTTCTGAATCAAAAGATGGCGATAACTGGTGCCGACATAGAACTCATATCCTTCTGTCTTAAGTCCTTCCTTCAGCGCCTCCACAAGAACCGCCGCATCCTCCGTACTGATTTCATCAGAACTATGATCCAGAATCGTACGATCCTCATAGGCACAATCCTCTTCTGACAGGGTCACTATGTTACACCGAAAAGACACGTCCGTATCCTCCATATCCACACCAATGCTCAATGCCTCCAGTGGAGAACGCCCGGTATAATAGATCTTGGGGTCGTATCCCATAACCGCCAGATTCGCCGTGTCACTTCCGGGTGCCATTCCTTTTGGAACCATGGCTGCCATTCCTACTTCAGACACCGGTGCAAGCACATCCATTACAGGCGTATAAGCCGCCTCCATTGTCGTCTGTCCATTCAGTTCCTCCAATGGCCTGCCTGCCATACCATCGCTTAAAACTACCACATATTTCATAACTTTTTCTCTCCCATTCCTTCCAGTCTGCCTTCGCTGCTATGTTCCACCGTGTAAAGTTTCTAATCCTCCACACGGATCATATGCAAGATCTGATCCTTATAGATATTCGCTCTGGTAACATAATCTCCCTCCATCATAACAGGAGTTACGAAACCAAACTCACCCTCCAGACCTTCCGCTTTTACAATCTCTACGTCACCAAAGGAATCCCGAAGTCTTGGAAGCATCTCATCTGCATCGCCCTTCATACGGATGAAGAAACGCCGTTTGGCGTCTGCCTTATCTTCCAGATGTAATTTTTCCTCTTTCCACATAGTCATAATATTACGGTTCAGATGCTTTGCCGCATCCACTACATCTGCTACTACCGCACTCGCTGTCGGCAGTTTTCCCGCACCGCTTCCATAAAACATGGCATCACCAAGTACATTGCCATGTACAAAGATGGAGTTAAATACTCCATTTACATTATAAAGCGGATGCTCCGGATATAACATGCATGGGGCTACAATCGCATGAAGCCTGTTTCCCGCATAGCGTTTGCTGGATGCTAACAACTTAATCGTTGTTCCCATTGCCCTGGCATACTTCATATCCTCAACCGTAATCTCTGTAATACCTTCACAGTAAATATCTTCAAAATCAACCTGCTGACCAGATATCAATGAAGACAGGATTGCAATCTTTCTACATGCATCATAGCCTTCTACATCTGCTTCCGGATTACGCTCTGCATAGCCATTTGCCTGCGCTTCCTTAAGAACAGTGTCGTAATCTGCTCCTTCATAGAACATCTTAGTCAGCATATAATTAGTGGTTCCATTCAGGATACCCGTAATCTCCTCAATCTCATCTGCAGTCAGTGAGGAGTTGAGCGGACGGATAATCGGAATTCCTCCTCCTACGCTGGCTTCAAATAAGAAGTTAATATTATTCTCTTTTGCAATGGACAACAGTTCCGCGCCATGTTTGGCAACGAGTGCTTTGTTAGAAGTTGCCACGCTTTTTCCCGCCTGAAGACACCTTTTTACGAATGTATACGCAGGCTCGATTCCTCCCATTACTTCTACAACAATCTTAACATCATCATCATTAATAATCGTCTCAAAGTCATGTACGATCTTCTCCTGAACCGGATCATCCGGGAAATCTCTTAAGTCCAGCACGTACTTGATATTCAGTTCATCACCGATTCTCTGATTGATACGCGCTCCATTGGTGTTCACCACCTCAACTACTCCGGAACCAACCGTTCCATATCCCATAACTGCTATATTTATCATATGTTCCTCCCTCTAACTGTTCGCTGTCTGCTTCAGATATGCGTTCATAAACATGTCAATATTGCCATCCATCACCGCACCTACATTGCTGCTTTCCACATTGGTCCGGTGATCCTTCACCAGCGTATATGGCTGCATCACGTAAGACCGGATCTGATTGCCGAAGCCAATCTCTTTCACTTCTCCACGGATATCGGACACCTTCTCCGCCTGCTCCTGTTCCTTCATAAGCTGGAGTTTTACCTTCAGCATCTGCATGGCTTTCTCTTTATTATGATGCTGAGACCGCTCATTCTGACACTGTACCACAATTCCTGTCGGAAGATGAGTGATACGAATAGCAGAAGACGTCTTATTGACATGCTGTCCGCCTGCTCCGCTTGCCCGGTATGTGTCAATCTTCAGATCGTCATCTGCGATCTCAATGTCAATCTCATCTTCAATATCCGGAACCACATCGCAGGACGCGAATGAAGTCTGCCTCTTTCCCGCCGCATTAAAAGGCGAGATTCTTACCAGACGGTGAACACCTTTCTCTGACTTCAGATAACCATAGGCATTCTCGCCATTCACCTCGAAAGTTACCGTCTTCGTCCCTGCGATATCGCCATCCAGATAATCCAGCACCTGAATGGTGAATCCCTTACGTTCTGCCCATCTGCTGTACATCCGATATAACATACTTGCCCAGTCGCAGGACTCGGTTCCCCCTGCTCCTGCATGGATGGTTACGATGGCATTGCAGGAATCATATTCTCCCGATAAGAGCGTCTGAATCCGCAATTCTTCAAACACTTTCTCAAATTCCCGGATCTCTTGCTCAAGTTCTTTCACCAGCGAATCGTCGTTTTCTTCATATCCCATCTCAATCAGAAGGTTCATGTCATCATAAGAAGCATACAGTCCGTGGATCGTCTTCACCAATTCCTGAAGATTCTTCAATTCCTTCATGAGTTTCTGCGACTCTTCCGGATTGTCCCAGAATCCCGGCTCCTCTATCTTGCGTTCTAATTCCTCAATCCTTCTCTCTTTGCCAGCGAGGTCAAAGTGAATCCCTCATTTCGGCAAGAGGTTCTTCATAAGCGTTCATAATTACTTTGAACTGATCTAATTCAACCACTTTTTCACCTCTTTCTGTAAGCTTTCTATCGAATTATTTTTTTTAATCTAATACAAGATTATGATCCGAAGATTCCTTACTTGCGTCCACAGCACTGCTTATATTTCTTTCCACTGCCACACGGACACGGATCATTCGGATATACTTTCTTCTCCGCACGTTTCTTTGGTGCACGCGTCGCACTTTCGTCCTTATTCGTTCCTGTTACTTTCGCTACCTGCTCTCTCTCAACCTTCTGCTCAATTCTCACATGGAACAATGCACGGATCGTGCCTTCCGCAATTCCCTTCGTCATCTCATCGAACATCTCATATCCAAGCATCTTATATTCAACCTTCGGGTCTCTCTGTCCATAAGCCTGAAGACCGATACCCTGGCGCAACTGATCCATATCATCGATGTGCGCCATCCACTTGGCATCAATCACCTTCAGAAGAATTACACGCTCAAGTTCACGGACATATTCCGTTTCTGGGAATTCAGACTCCTTCGTCTCATATGCTTTGGCGGCACGCTCTTTCAGCATATGTTTCAATTCCTTCTGCCCCATATTCTTTACGTCTTCTTCTGTGACTGGTGCCATCGGAATCGTATTGTGGATCGTCAGATTCAATTCACCCAAGTTCCACTCATCATAATCCTGATCAGGGCTAGTAACCATATCTACAACATTCTCCACATATTCATTCATCATATGGAAGATGGAATCACGCATGTTCTCACCATCAAGTACGCGGCGTCTCTCTTCGTAAATGATCTCTCTCTGCTCATTCATTACCTGGTCATATTCCAACAGATTCTTACGGATTCCAAAGTTATTGCTCTCAATCTTCTGCTGTGCTTTCTCAATCGCACTGGAAAGCATCTTATGCTCGATCTGTTCTCCATCCTCTACGCCAAGCGTATTGAAGATATTCATCAATCTCTCTGAACCGAACAGCCGCATCAGATCATCCTCCAGAGAAATGTAGAACCTGGATTCTCCCGGATCACCCTGACGTCCGGAACGTCCACGCAACTGATTATCGATACGTCTGGACTCGTGACGCTCAGTACCGATGATCTTAAGACCTCCGGCTGCCCTTGACTCATCATCCAGTTTGATATCCGTACCACGCCCTGCCATGTTCGTAGCGATGGTAACCGCATCGTGTACACCTGCCTGCGCAACAATCTCTGCCTCCATCTCATGGAACTTCGCATTCAATACGTTATGCTTGATTCCTCTTCTCTTCAGCATGCCGCTCAATAGTTCAGAAGTCTCAATCGTAATCGTACCAACCAGGACAGGCTGATGCTTGGTATGTGCTTCTTCAATTGCGTCACATACTGCTTTGAACTTCTCTTTTTTGGTCTTATATACCGCATCTTCAAGGTCGAGACGCTGCACCGGAACATTGGTCGGAATCTCAACAACGTCCATTCCATAAATCTCACGAAATTCCTGTTCTTCAGTTAACGCCGTACCGGTCATACCTGCCTTCTTGGCAAATTTATTAAATAAGTTCTGGAATGTAATGGTTGCAAGCGTCTTGCTCTCACGTTTTACCTTCACATGCTCTTTTGCTTCTATCGCCTGATGAAGACCGTCAGAATAACGGCGTCCCGGCATAATACGTCCGGTAAATTCGTCAACAATCAGAACCTCGTCATCCTTCACTACATAATCCTGATCTTTGAACATCAAGTTATGTGCACGAAGCGCCAGGATAATGTTATGCTGAATCTCCAGATTCTCCGGATCTGCAAGGTTCTCAATATGGAAGAACTTCTCTACCTTCTTGACACCATCTTCTGTCAGGTTGATATTCTTCTCTTTTTCATTAACGATAAAGTCACCAGTCTCTTCGATATCCTCGCCCATGATGGCATTCATCTTGCTGAATTCACCGCTGGCTTCTCCGCGCTCCAACTGGCGTGCCAGGATATCACATGCGTCATAAAGTCTGGTGGATTTACTACTCTGACCAGAGATGATCAGAGGAGTTCTTGCCTCATCGATCAATACAGAGTCTACCTCATCGATGATGGCATATTTCAAGCCTCTCTGTACTAATTGTTCTTTGTAGATTACCATGTTATCTCTCAGGTAATCGAATCCCAACTCATTATTGGTTACATAAGTGATATCACAATTATAAGCCGCACGGCGTTCATCATTGTCCATGCTGTTCAGCACGACACCTACCGTAAGCCCAAGGAATTCATGAACTTGTCCCATCCACTCCGCATCACGCTTCGCCAGATAGTCGTTGACTGTTACGATGTGTACACCTTCTCCTGTCAATGCATTCAGATATGCAGGGAGCGTAGACACCAGCGTCTTACCTTCACCTGTCTTCATCTCCGCGATACGTCCCTGATGCAGGATGATACCACCGATCAACTGTACCCGATAGTGCTTCATCCCTAGCGTACGGACTGCAGCTTCTCTTACTACCGCATAGGCTTCCGGCAAAATGTCATCCAACGTCTCGCCGTCTGCCAGACGTTTCTTGAACTCTCTTGTCTTATCTCTTAATTCACTGTCCGATAGTTTTTGCATCTCTGGATCTAATGCCTCGATTGCGTCTGCGATCGGATAGATTCTCTTTAATTCGTTTTCGCTATGTGTTCCGAATATTTTTTGTAATAAACCCATATTGACTGTAACTCCTTGTCACTAATTTGGTCATAGTTAGACCACTCTATTCAACATTCTAGCACTATCCAGGGTTCAATTCAACTAATTCACAAACTATTTACAAACTGTTAATTTTCGCTTCATGAAAGTTTTTTGTCAGAGGGACGCCGTTTGGGGAAGCGGTGCGCTGACAAAGGTGGAAACTTGTTTTACTTCTGCAAACCGGAAGTTATTGATTCAGTCGTTTACAAAAACTGTACCCTTTTTTATAAAAAGATTGTTTCTCATAAAATTGATGTGCTTGCGCTCTTTTAAGTCCACTGTTTACCGAAATGACGGATACGTTATTTTCTTTTGCGTAATCCTCCGCTTTCTGGATTAGACAACTGCCTACTCCTTGATTCTGAAAATCACGGGCAACTGCTAATGCAATAACACGCATAATTTTTCCTTCAACTTCAAATGCAAGGCACATTTGCAATCCAATAAATCCAATTATCTTTTCATTGTCAACAGCAGTAAAAATTATGTAATTTTCATCTTCCTGCATTTGCATAATTCTTGTTTCCAAATCTTTACAAGTAACATCATATCCTAATTCTGAATTTATTAAAGTACAAATTTTTGATATATCATCATTGCAGAAAGTTCTAATTCTCATCTTTCATTTACCTTTCCAATAAGCATTCCAATCCCACCGTAAAACAAGCAAAACAGAACCCTTTTGTTCAAGAAAGTACACACCAAACCAAACTTATTCATTTAGAAATTCCTCACCATTTCGTAAGGAATCACTCCTCCAAAAAGATCAAGGGCACTTCCTATAGTAAAATCTAATTTTTCTTGGGAAATCTTCTGAAAATGTCTCAAATCATTGAGGCTTCCAATCCCACCTGCGTAGGTGATTGGAATTGTAGCCGCATCGCCCAAAAGCATGACCAACTCGTCTTCCACACCAGATGCTTTCCCTTCTACGTCTACGCCATGTACCAGAAACTCGTCGCAGTATTCTGCAATCTCTGCTAAAATCTCTTTCGTGAGTTTCACCTGGGTGAAGGTCTGCCAGCGGTTGGTTACAATGTAGTAAGCGCCGTCTTTTTTCCGGCAACTCAAGTCGATCACTATATGTTCTCTGCCTACAGCCTGTCTTAGTTTTTCCATGTGGTCCCATCTGATCTCGCCATCTTGGAATACATAGGATGTGACGATGACATGACTTGCTCCTGCTTCGATATATTCTCCTGCATTCTCTGCGGTGATGCCGCCGCCAATCTGTAGTCCTCCTGGATAAGCGGCGAGCGCGCGCACTGCCTGTTCTTTTGTCTTCTCATAATATTCGGAAGAAGGAGGATTCAGAAGAATCACATGTCCTCCACGCAATCCGTCTTTTTGATATAAGCGCGCAAAATAATCCGCATCTTGTGTAGATGCAAAATTCTCTACCGCCTCATCGTTCTCATCCTTCAGGCTTCCTCCTACAATTTGTTTCACTTTTCCGTTATGGATATCTATACATGGTCTGAATCTCATATGCGCCCTTGATACTCCTTCATTTGTAATCTTATCGTAACATTTTATCATAGTGAAGTTTAAAAAACCATAAAAGAGAAGAAAATAGTTGCATATAGCAAATCAGCAGAAGACTTCCCGCCTTCTGCTGATTGCCTGAATTCTTATCGATTATTGGTGTTATCTGCGTTGTCATTCACGTTATTGTCTGTATTATCACGGTTATTATCTCCATCCAGACCGTCTTCTACATCATCTACACCATCGCGAATGTCATCGCCAATCTCATCCGCTACTCCATCATTATTGTCGTAGCCGTTATCGTTACCATTGGTTGCATCATTAGTGTTATTACCATTTTGATTATTGCTGTCTGTCGCCGCGTTATTATTAGCCGCATTATCATCCGCATTGCCATCATTGCCGCAGGCGGTCAGCCCCAGGATCACTCCTGTACACATAAGGATTAGTACTAATTTTTTGAACTGTTTCATGTTTCAATCTCCCTTTCATGTATATTCATCTATAATCAAGTATTACTTGTTGCTAGTAATATCTGCAAATTACAGAAATATATACTATTTTATGAATGGGATTTTTTTACAGTATGTATTTTCGATGATTCTTATTCCCCAATCATCATCTTAATAATCTCTTCATTCGTCTCTTTCATTCCATCTTTTCCGAGACGTCCGATATTCGTAATCGTAGCTTCAACACCTGATGTAACAATTCCATCCCCAGCATAGAACTGTTGACCACGCAGGAACATATTATATCCCAGAATACCTGCGTCTACAGATGCTGCTATCTTCGCTGCACAGGATGCCTTTGCACCGTCGCAGACCATACCGGATACGATTGCTAACGCATTGACTACCGTATGGATCACTTCTTCATACCCGCCACCACACAAGTATGCAATTCCTGCACCTGCCGCTGCTCCGGCACTGACGGCACCACAATAAGCAGATAATCTTCCGATGCCTGTCTTCTGATGAATCGCTACAAGGTTCGACAATGCAAGCGCACGGTATGTCTTCTCTTCGTCCACTTTCAGTTCTTTCGCATATTCCAGAACCGGAAGCGAGCAGGTCATACCCTGGTTGCCGCTTCCTGCATTGATGATTACCGGAAGTTCACATCCGTTCATACGAGCATCGGAGCCTGCTGCCGCCATAGCCTTTGCACGGCTTCGCACATCCTGCCCATAAGTATCAAGTAAGACTTTGCCGATATTCGCGCCATAATCCCCTCTTAAGCCCTCTTCAGCAATCGCTGTATTATACTCAATCTGTCGGTGAATTGTCTCATAGATATCCTGCACATCCACCGTATTAATAAAGTCCCAGATGCTCTTCATATCCAGAAGACTTCTGTCGGTAAGTCCTTCCTCACTCTCGCCCTCTACGGGAATCGCAAGGAGTTCCTCGCCGTCTTTCTCCACAAGCACAATATTGGTATGATAGTTCGCAATACGTACTTTTGCGTAAGCATCGCCTTTGCTGACCGTCACGATAATATCGAAAGTAATTCCATGATCGATATGCTCCACCGTGATCGGTGTCTTATCCAGAAACTCAACCATCTGACCGATCTGTTCTCCTGACACTTCTGCGATTACTTCCAGTTCTTTTTCCGCCTTTCCAGCTATGATCCCTGCGGCTGCCGCTGCAGGAATTCCTTTTAGGTGGTTCGTATTCGGAACAATTACGCTTTTCACATTCTTAATAATGCTTCCGCTCGCTCCTATATCCACTTTGTCAGGGATACACCCCAGAACCTCTCTTGCCTTTGCTGCTGCATATGCGAGAGCGATCGGCTCCGTACACCCCATTGCCGGAACCAGTTCTTCTTCCAGTATCTGGACATATGCCTGATACTTTTCATCTGTTCTCTGCATTTTCTGCCTCCTAGTTTCTAATAAATTTTCTTTCTCTCATTATAATTACTATATTATCTACTGTCAACAATCCACCTGTTGTAGAGAAACGCTCTATTCCAGCACAAAATCGCATCTATATTGAAAAAGACAGTGATACGAACCTGTCCCATCCACATCACTGCCTCTCCCAATATCGCCGAATCTTTTCTTTCACTTCCACGCTTTTCGTCCTGCTTATTTCTACCTGCATCTGATTATCCAGATAGATCTTATTTCCCTGTAATCTGACAACATGGCACATGTTGACTATTATCCCTCTCGCTACAAGAACGAATTCACAACGATCCAGTTCCTGCTCCAACTGTTCCAAAGATACCTGTTCTTTGCACTCTCCTTCCTTAGTTGTATACTGGACATATTTCGTTCCCTTTATTTTGGAGATGCAGATAATATCATCACAAAATAATTTCCGACTATTACCACTTGTGTTTATAAGCCGATAAGGCTTTTCACCATTTTCAACTTTTTTATTATATTGGAGATAGATCAGTCTCTCCACTTCTAATACATTCATTCCTCATCCTCCATATCCGTGCTTCATCCATACCCAGCAATCTCTGTCAGACTCCTCCCCAGGCTAAAAACACTATTCATCATAGCACATATCCTCTATAAATCATGGCTTCCGCCACGAATGGTATCTTTTTATACCATAAA
The DNA here is from genome assembly GCF_050313795.1 of Bariatricus sp. SGI.154. Classification (NCBI taxonomy): domain Bacteria; kingdom Bacillati; phylum Bacillota; class Clostridia; order Lachnospirales; family Lachnospiraceae; genus Bariatricus; species Bariatricus sp. SGI.154. The sequence goes on along the minus strand of NZ_JBNPMC010000020.1, from coordinate 38,034 downwards.
AAGACCCACAAATTAGTTCTAAAACTTTTAAAAACCAATTCATGGGTCTTTACTTTCACTTATGAAACAAAAATATTTCCTCTTAATAACTGCCGAAAACAGGCATCACTCCTTACACCCGTTCAGCAATCTGACCACTTCTATATGCCTCCAGCAGCACCTCCAGATCCGCAATCTGCTCTTTCAGATCCCGCCCGATATCTGTATCGCCTACCAATTTCCGCTCTAGTACACGATTCACAACCGTACTGTCAGAATGGATATCGCTCTCTTTTTCAATCGCCGCTTCTGTGGACTCAAAAGGCTCGTGAGCGGCCAGAATCAATCCATAGGAATTCGAGATCAGCGTATATCCCGCAATTCCGGTCTCCTTCTGATATGCTCTTGAGAATCCTCCGTCAATAACCATCACTTTGCCGCCGCACTTGATCGGATTCTCTCCGTTCTTACTCTTCACCGGAACATGTCCATTGATAATATGCGTTCCTTCTGTCGGCAGACCGAATTCTTTCAGGATTCCATTGATCACTTTCTCATCTTCCAGGAGATTATAATATGGATTCTTCTTCTCCTTATGCGTCTCCTTCTCCGCCAGGAAATACCGTTCAAAAGTCGCCATCTTATCCTTGCCGAACAACGGTGAATTCACACTCAGCCAGATGTACCACATCATGTCCTTGCCTCGTTCTTTCTCTTTGGCATCCAGTGCATAGAATCCTTTCCTTACATAACTTTCAAGAACTTCATACAAACCTTTTCCCTTATAGGAACTGCCATAGATTCTCACTGTTTTCAAACTTCCATCTTCCTTCAGCGGAACACAGCCATGATATAACAAGTTATTATTATATACCTTGTAAAGAGCACCTTTATTCAACAGGAAGCGCATATGACGCTGCAGTTTCTCACAATTCTGGAAGGCACGTTCCAGTCGTTCCATGATATCTTCTTCTTCTTTGGTCAGCGCATACGGTCTCTTCGGGTCAATCGTTGGGAAATTCTTATCCAGCATCTCATAAGTCTTGCCTTCAATCTCAATCGTTCCCTTCTCATAGTCAATATGATGAAGCAGATTCCTGTCATCCATCTTGAACCCCGGATTCTTCTTAATAATCTGTCCCTCCACCTTGAACTGAATGATGGAGATTGCCTTATGCATCTTAATATCCATCAATTTTTCATTCTGGCTATGTCCGGAGTCTCCTTTTAATTGGAAACAACTGCACGGATCATCTTTATAAGTATTCAGAGCGAACGTTGCTAGTGGAAGCAGATTAATCCCATAGCCATCCTCCAGTATATCCAGGTTTCCATATCTTGCACAGATGCGGATCACGTTGGCAATACATCCTCTCTGCCCTGCCGCCGCTCCCATCCACAGCACGTCATGATTGCCCCATTGGATATCAACGGAATGATGCTCCATTAATTTATCCATGATAATATGCGGTCCGGGTCCCCTGTCATAGATATCTCCCACAATATGCAGATGATCAACGGTCAGACGCTGAATCAATTCGCTCAGCGCTATAATGAACTCCTCAGCCCTTCCAATCTTGATAATCGTACTGACAATCGCATTATAGTACGATTCTTTATCTGACAAATCCGCCTTCTCCGTGATCAGTTCTTCGATCACATAGGCAAAATCTGTCGGCAGAGCCTTCCTTACTTTAGAACGGGTATATTTGCTCGCTGCACACTTACACACTTCGATCAAACGATACAATGTAATCTTATACCAGTCCTCCATATTGTCTTCTTCTCTCTTGATCCTGTCCATCTTCTCCTTCGGATAATAAATAAGAGTAGCAAGGGTCTGCTTATCCCTGCTACTCATAGTATTCCCGAATACATCGTCGATTTTACGGCGCACTGATCCCGAACCATTCTTAAGAACATGGGAAAATGCCTCATATTCCCCATGAATATCCGTAAGAAAATGCTCCGTGCCTTTCGGCAGATTCAAGATCGCCTGTAAGTTAATAATCTCTGTCGATGCTTTAGCGATGGTTGGATAAAGTTGAGAAAGCCTTTCTAAATAACGCACGTCTAACCCTTTCATAAAATCCTCCCATTGACATTTTGTAATCTATACTCATCTGAACATCCTGCATTCGAGGATTCATGCCTCATGCGTTCTGTTCAGAAAGCATTCATCTCTATGTATCTGCTAAAACTGAATCACGTCTGACATATCATATCTTCCCGCGGGCTTCCCAGCCAAAAACTTCGCAGCTTCTACTGCACCTTTGCCAAATACAGCCTTCGAATAAGCCGTATGCTTGAATTCGATCACTTCATCGGCTCCTGCAAAGATCACTTCATGATCGCCTACAATCGTTCCCCCGCGGACTGCCGAGATTCCAATCTCCTTTTGATCACGTTTCTTACGAACCTGGCTTCTGTCATATACATAAGTATATTCATTATTCATAGCCTCATTAATAGAATCTGCCAGCGCAAGCGCTGTTCCGCTTGGAGCATCCACCTTCTGATTATGATGCTTCTCTACCAGTTCAATATCGAACCCTGCTGGCGCAAGCACCTTCGCTGCATCCTGAAGTATTTTCATCAGCAGATTCACTCCCATGGACATATTCGCAGATTTCAGAACTGCCACCTTCTTCGACGCTTCATCCACTTTCACCAATTGTTCCTCTGAAAGCCCGGTTGTACACAACACCACCGGAACCTGCTTGTCCACACAATAATCCAGCAGCGCATCTACCGCTCCCGCATTGGAAAAATCAATAATTACATCAGCTTTCACATCACACTGATCTATACTTTCAAACACCGGATAATCATTGGCAATCCCTGTATAGGTATCAACTCCTGCCACGAATTCAATCCCTTCATCCGCTTTCACAAGCCCGGTAATCACTTGCCCCATCTTACCATTACATCCATGCATAATCGCTCTTACCATCTTACTGTCCTCCTGACTCTCCATATACTAAAAGGATATCACATGAGTCAAATAAACTCAACCTATGATATCCTTTTAACACTTGTTGGTCTTCGCAGAACTGCGTCCACTATACCAAATATACACTGTAACTAAGCCAGTTTAATCCCAAAATCCCTCATAGCCTGAGCCAAAGATTCTGTATGTGCCGGAGTCAGTTCCGTAAGCGGCATACGAAGCGGTCCGCAATCCTTGCCCATTAGCTGCATTGCTTTCTTAACCGGAATCGGATTCACTTCACAGAACAACTGCTCAACCAACGGAATTGCCTTCAACTGTAATTCTGCACTTCCCTTCACATCTCCTGCGAAAAACTTCGCACAGATATCATGTGTCTCCTGCGGTGCTACGTTAGAAAGTACAGAGATGACACCCTTTCCTCCCAAAGATAACAACGGTACAATCTGATCATCATTACCAGAATACAGATCAATATTGCCATCCATCAGATTCATGATCTTTGCAACCTGAGAGATATTGCCGGAAGCCTCTTTCACACCTACGATATTATCCACATTCTTCACTAAGGCTGCCACAGTCGCAGGCTCAATATTACATCCTGTACGGCTTGCAACACTATACATGATAATCGGCGCTTTCGCTTCTTTTGCAACCGCAGTATAATGTGCGATCAGGCCAGCCTGAGTTGCCTTATTATAATATGGAGTTACCAGAAGAAGTCCGTCCGCTCCATAATCTGCTGCCTCTTTTGACATATCGATTGCAGTTCTCGTGCAATTAGATCCAGTTCCTGCAATGACCGGAATTCTATGCTTCGTACGGTCAATCGCAAACTTCACACATTCCATATGTTCTTCTTCTGTCATTGTGGCAGACTCTCCGGTAGTACCACATATAATAATACTATCTGTTCCGTTCTCACAGTGATAGTCAATTAATTCATCCAGTTTATCGTAATTGATACTCTCATCTTCATTAAACGGTGTGACAATTGCCACGCCGGCTCCTGTAAAAATAGCCATAGTAATCCTCCTGACGTTCATAATGATTTATAGAAATTTTATCATCAATCAAATATGATGTCAATGAAAGACTTCTATTCTTGCAGACACTCTAACTTACTGACAGAGACTTCGTATGCGACTCTCTTTTCCGTCTCTGTCTCTGTTAGTTTCTTAACATATTCTCTGCTCTGAATTCTTCCTATGATCTGAACATGCTCGCCAACCTCAAAACTGGAAGCGAATCTTGCATTCCTTCCCCAGCAGATGCACGGTATGTAGTCTGATTTCCCATAAGGTCTGTTTACAGCCAGCAGAAGATCCGCAATCTCCCTGCCAAGGGGCGTCTTACGGTATACTGGCAATTTGCATATGTAGCCATCCAGGAATATATTGTTCGTCTTCGCTCCGTCCAGTTCCTCCTCGACAAACGATACCTCCCTTACGAATACGGATAATACCAGCCGGTTCTTGAATTCATCATGCCGGTTATAGGACCGGAACTGACCGCTTACCATAATAAATTCTCCGGTATAATCCTGCGACACATCAATCAGCCGCTCCGAGATCATCAACGGGATCCTATCCTCCGAGTTGCTTAACCGCTTCACATTGACATCCACCATATAGAATCCCTCTCCGTACACCTCGTGACTGAAGAAAAATGGGGATGCGATCTCTCCCATAATGGTTACCTGGTTGTTTTCAATAATCTTATCTGACATAATTTTACAATCTCCCTTCCTCTGAATCGTATTTTGAGTTGTCAAGCATCCTGCATATTTTCGCAGGGTCATTACATAGTCTATGAAGGGAGTTTATATTTTAGAACTAAAATACTTGTAAATTTTAAAAAATATGATAAACTAAGAAAGTTGTATAGATTGTATATTAATAGGTAGAGAAAAGGAAGATTGGTATGAAGACAAAACGTGAAGATGTACGTAATATAGCAATTATCGCCCATGTCGACCACGGTAAGACCACTCTGGTAGACGAGTTATTAAAACAAAGCGGTGTGTTCCGCGAGAATCAGGAAGTAGCAGAACGCGTCATGGACTCTAACGATATCGAAAGGGAACGTGGAATTACAATTCTCTCTAAGAATACTGCCGTATACTATAAAGATACTAAGATCAATATTATTGATACTCCTGGACATGCAGACTTCGGCGGAGAAGTAGAGCGTGTTCTTAAGATGGTAAATGGAGTTGTCCTTGTGGTAGATGCTTTCGAAGGTGCCATGCCTCAGACCAAGTTCGTACTGAGAAAAGCCCTGGAACTGGATCTCCCGGTTATCGTGTGCATTAATAAGATCGACCGTCCGGAAGCAAGACCTGACGAAGTTATCGATGAAGTTCTGGAATTATTCATGGATCTTGATGCATCTGACGAACAGCTTGACTGTCCGTTCGTCTACGCATCTGCGAAAGCAGGCGTTGCTGTACTGGATCTTACAGATGAAGAACGGGATATGAAGCCTCTCTTTGAGACTATCCTGAACTATATCCCTGCGCCGGAAGGCGATCCTGAGACAGATACTCAGGTATTGATCAGCACCATCGACTATAATGAATATGTAGGTCGTATCGGTGTCGGCAAGGTAGACAACGGTACCATCCGCGTAGGTATGGACGCAATCGTCGTAAATGAACATGACCCAGAGCGCCAGGAAAAAGTCCGCATCAGCAAGTTATATGAATTCGACGGACTGAATAAAGTAGATGTAAAGGAAGCGACCATTGGCTCCATCGTTGCAATCTCCGGAATCTCTGACATCTCCATCGGTGATACGATCTGTTCCCCGGAGAATCCGCAGGCAATTCCGTTCCAGAAGATCTCTGAGCCAACAATTGCAATGCAGTTTATCGTCAACGACAGTCCATTTGCAGGTCTGGAGGGCAAATACGTAACTTCCCGCCATTTACGCGACCGCCTTTTCCACGAACTGAACACAGATGTCAGCCTTCGCGTAGAAGAGTCCGAAAGCACCGACAGTTTCAAGGTGTCCGGCCGTGGAGAATTACACCTGTCTGTCTTGATTGAGAACATGCGCCGTGAAGGATACGAATTCGCAGTCAGCAAGGCAGAAGTTCTGTATAAAAAGGATGAAAACGGCAAATTACTAGAACCAATGGAAGTTGCATATATCGATGTCCCAGATGAATTCACAGGAACAGTGATTGATAAGTTAAGCCAGAGAAAAGGCGAACTTCAAAATATGGGAACCTCTAATGGCGGATATACTCGTCTGGAATTCAAGATTCCTGCACGAGGCTTGATCGGATACCGCGGCGAATTCTTAACGGATACCAAGGGCAACGGTATCATGAATACTGCTTTTGACGGATATGCTCCATACAAAGGTGACATCCAATACCGCAAGCAAGGTTCCCTGATTGCCTACGAGACCGGCGAATCTGTAACTTATGGTTTATTCAGCGCTCAAGAACGTGGTACTCTCTTCATCGGACCTGGCGAGAAGGTATATTCCGGCATGGTGATCGGTCAGAATGCCAAGACGGATGATATCGAGGTCAACGTATGTAAGACCAAGCATCTTACCAACACACGTTCCTCCAGCGCAGACGAAGCTCTCCGCTTAACACCGCCTAAGATCTTAAGCCTTGAGGAAGCCCTTGATTTTATAGACACCGACGAATTATTGGAAGTAACTCCGAAGACCCTTAGAATCCGTAAGAAAATCTTAGACCCTAAGATGAGAAAAAGAGGAAATAAATAATGACATTTTTATGGCTGTTAGAAGGAATCCGTACTCCTTTCTTAGATAAATTGATGCAATTCATCACATATTTTGGCCAGGAAATGATAATCATAGCGGTTATCTGCGTACTCTACTGGTGCGTGGATAAGCGCTTTGCTTATCTTCTGGGATTTACCTATTTTACCGCAGGGCTGTGCGTACAATCCTTAAAGATTACATTCCGCATTCCCAGACCCTGGGTACTCGATCCGGATTTTACCGCTGTCGAAAGCGCAATCCCCGGAGCAACCGGCTACTCTTTCCCAAGCGGACATACACAAGGCGCCACCTGCCTGTTCTTCCCATTATCATTAAAATCACGAAAAACATGGGTAAAAGGAGTTTGCATCCTTGCTTTCCTGGCAATTGGCTTCTCCCGGATGTATCTGGGATGTCATACGCCAAAGGATGTACTGGTGTCCATGTTCCTCTCCCTTCTGGTATCTGCCGTCATCTGGAAATATCAGACATTCCTGCTGGATGATTCCAGATATCTAAGACAGATTGCCGGCTTCCTGATTGCCATATCACTGGCAGTTGCCGCTTATTCTCTGATTCTGGAAAGAAACGGTACCATCGAAACCAAATATGCTGTGGATTGCTGCAAGGCATCAGGTGCCGGTCTCGGCTTTGCGATCGGATGGTATATAGAGCGGACAAAAATGAACTTTGATACCCGCACCACCAATCTCCTAAGTCAGATTCTGAAACTAGTCATAGGCTTAACCGCGGCTCTTCTGATAAAAGAAGGCTTCTCTATCATCTTCGGAAGTTTTATCTTGGCAAAAATGCTAGAATACTTTATACTTGTCTTATGGGTAGTTGTAATATATCCATATCTATTCACTAAATTATTAAGGAGAGATTTATGCAGCACTTTATAGCCAAGATTTTAAAACGTGTCACAGAGATTCTGGAAGTCTTTATCTCCATTATGCTGGCAATCGGAATCGTTCTGTTGTGCCTGCGGATGGCATCTTCCCTGAGCAACATTCCGCATCTGGATGTATGGCCCAATTATGACGATCTGCTGGAAACTTGTTTCAACCTGATCATCGGTGTAGAGTTGATCCGCATGATGTATTACCACACACCAAATACCGTTTTCGAGGTATTGCTTTTTGCAATTGCCCGTCAGATTATCATCGACCATTCTTCTATCTGGAGCAGTCTGGTTGGTGTATGTGCAATCGCAGTACTATTCGCTACCCGCAAATATCTCTTCTGCGATTTTGATGTTGCAGAAGCAACTATCTTCCGGGCAAGTGCCAAAGCCTCTTCCATCAGCAAACTGCTTGGAATCCATATTCCACATGAAAAAGGCGAGACGCTGCTGGATGTCTTCAACAAAAAACTCGAAGAGACCGGTGCGGGCGCTAATATAGGGACATGCGTCTATTTCACCGACTTTGGTCTAAGAGTTGCCAAAAAAAATGGCGAAAAAATTACAAGAATTGAAGTAATACGTGCTATACATTAGTGTTCAAACGTGATATACTACATATATCAGATAGATTGCCAGTTAGAATACTAATTGTCTGACTAATTATCTGAAATTATGTCGAAAAGGAGTTGGACAGCATGAAGTTTATCATTATTGGAAAGAACATCGATGTAACGCCTGGCTTAAGAGAAGCCGTAGAGAGCAAGTTAGGAAAATTAGAAAGGTATTTTACTCCTGATACGGAAATCCACGTAACATTGAGTGTACAGAGGGAACGCCAGAAGATTGAGGTAACCATTCCTGTAAAGGGCGATATTATCCGTTCCGAACAGGAAAGCAATGATATGTATGTATCCGTTGATCTGGTAGAAGAAGTAATTGAGCGTCAGCTTCGCAAATATAAGAACAAGTTAATTGCAAGACACCAGGAAGGCGGCAACTTCAATCACGCGTTCTATGAGCATGAAGATGCTATTGAAGATGATGACGAGATTAAGATTGTCCGCACGAAGAAGTTCGGATTTAAGCCGATGTATCCGGAGGATGCATGTGTACAGATGGAACTTTTAGGACATGACTTCTATGTATTCTGCAATGCAGAAACCGATGAGGTGAATGTTGTATACAGAAGAAAGAATGGAACCTTTGGGTTGATTGAGCCGGAATTTTCATAGGGTTGCCAAGTAAAAAGCACATAAAAAGAAGGCGTTGATTCGTTTTGGGATCAACGCCTTTAACAACCTCATAATTAATCTCCTTCAAAATGTCTCTCCGTTTTCCTTAATATTTCCAAAGCCGTCTTTGTCTTTCCCAATCCGCCAAATGTACAGCGAAGTTCTAACGGCAGAGATAATCCAATCTCATAAATCGCTTTTATCGTCTCATCTAACGGGATAACTTTATCATACCCTGCCAGCACCATATTGGCACTGGAGATTGCATTGCTTCCTCCCATAATATTCTTTCCAAGGCACGGAACCTCCACGCGATTTCCTACCGGATCACAAGCCAGACCAGTAATATTCTGAAGTGCAACCGATGCACCATCCATACACTGAGAGATATTGCCGTGCATCATCTGAACGATCGCCCCCGCCGCCATACCAGAACCTGCCCCGCACTCTACCTGGCATCCACCTACTTCCGCAGAAAATGTAGCCTGCTCCGCAAAAAACACACCGATTAAGCCCGCAACAAAAAGCCCTTTTATCATCTCTTCTCTTGAAAGATTCATCGCCCTTCCAAGCCCTATCACGGTTCCCGGAAGACATCCACAAGAGCCGCAAGTCGGCGCCGCAACAATCAATCCCATAGAACTTTTCATCTCCATGACCGCTGTAATACTTTTAATCACCATATTAAGCAGATCACAGGGAACCAATTTCCCATCTCTTTCAGCCTCATCAATTCGATGTGACTGCGCACCCAGAATTCGGTCCTTATATTCTGTTCCGGCAAGTCCTCCGTCTATGGCATCTTCCATAATCGATAAAATATTTTCCATCTGGGCAAAAACCCTATCCACACTAACTTTTCCACGGCAACTCTCATAATACGCCCCATATTCCCATGCTTCCATCGGATGTTCTTTTGCATACTCAAGAAGTTCTGCCGCATTAGAATATGGCACTTTACATTCCCCGCTAGAATGAGTCGGAAGCACTGGTTCTAAATACATAATATCTAAAACACCGTCTAATGCCTGTATATCGTCCATCACGCCTTTCTTAAGCGGCTCAGCATATTTCAAATTAATAAGGGAGCGCTCCTCTCCCTCACTTTTCAGTGTAAAATCACTGTTTCCTGCAATTTCTTTGATTTTCACTTCCCATTTCTCAGACGAAACCTCAGTAATATTGCAGATAACAACCAGTTCATAGAAATCTCCACAGATATTTACGTCAAACTCCTCTAATCTCTGCATCTGAATCATACCGCCTCCTGCAGCGATCGCTTCCCAGTGGCGACACAGACCTTTCTCATCTGTTACTTCCATCCGGTAATTTCCTGGATGTACTGCTCCATAATCCAGAATGCGGTATTCAATCTCAATCCCCCTTTCTTTTGCCAGGCGTTCATACTGATCGACAGCCGGATCTGAAAGTTCCATATCCATCAGTCCACAAGCAAATCCCATATCTGTACCATGTCCTTCATGAGAAGCAGCTAATGACCCATTCACATCAAAATCTACAACGGCTCGCACAACCTTGCCCCTCATAGACTGTCTCACCAGAGAAGCTATCCTGGCTCCTCCAGCCACATGAGAACTTGATGGTCCTCGCATAATCGGACCGATCACATCATTAAATATACTACATGGCAGTTTTTCCATAAACGTATCCTCCCGATTTTATCTATAGTTCCCTACTTCCGCCTGCTCTATCACTCTATTACCTTTACTTCCCCATTAATCTCCGCAAAGTAGCACTCCGCTCCTTCTTCCATCTTAGCCTGCCCATTGGTTCCTTCAGTAATCTCTGATTTGATGATATACAGCAAACTCCCGGGAACCAGAGCCTCCAGGTCTACTTTGTCAGTGTAGACAGAATCCAGAATCTGCAAGCCCCTCTGCCCCAGAATGTACTGGATTTTTCCTAATCCGGTATAATCTGTAGTAATATGGAGTTTAAGTCCCTGGATTTTGGTTATAATCGCAGATGAGGCCAAGCCCTCCTTGGTCGCAGATGAGTATGCACGGACTAGCCCGCCGGTTCCAAGCAGCGTACCTCCAAAATACCTCGTTACAACAACGACAACATTATGAAGTTCCTCTCCCAGCAGGACATCCAGCATTGGTTTTCCTGCAGTACCGCCGGGCTCCCCGTCATCGCTGAACCGCTGCAACTCACTACGCTCCCCGATCACATAAGCAAAACAATTATGCCTCGCATCCCAATACTTCTTTCGCATCGCCTCAATAAACTGCAATGCCTCCTCCTCCGACTCCACCGGAGCCACCGTAGCAATAAACCGAGATTTCTTCTCCACAATCTCGCCCTCTCCACCTTGATACACTGTTCTATACTCTGCCACCATAAAATTAAGATCCTTTCATATGTCCTGATACATAATATAATAACGAATTTCTTAAGATTTTCCTACTGAAATATGAACTTTTTATTTTTTCCTTTATTAAACTACGTTTGTTTGCTATAATAACTTGGTATGAAGGAGGCTTAAACACATGAATTATGGTAAGAAAAAAGCTTCGCAAAAGCAAAAAAAGATAACGTCCAAATCCACGATGCAGGGAAAGCGAATCGGCGTAAGACTTTTTAAAGCATTTCTTCTCTGCCTGATAGTTGTGGCAGTAGTCGGAGTGATTGGCGTCGGTGTATTTGCCAAGAAGATTATTGACAATACCCCCGAAGTTTCCCCTGACGATGTTAAGCCTAAGGGCTTCACTACATTCGTTTATGCCGATGATGGCACAACAGAATTGGAACGTTTCGTATCTTCAGGTGCTAACCGTGTATATAAGACCATCGATGAGATACCCGAAGATCTGCAACATGCTTTTGTCGCTGTCGAAGATGAACGATTTTATGATCACAATGGTATTGACCTTCAGGGTATTGCCCGTGCAGCAGTAATCGGTATTACTTCCGGAGACTTCTCACAAGGTGCAAGTACTCTTACACAACAGTTGATCAAGAACAATGTATTCACGAACTTTATGGATGAGAAAACTTTCTATGATCGTCTTGAACGCAAACTCCAGGAACAGGTGCTGGCCGTTCAGATTGAGAAGCAGATGGACAAGAATGAGATTCTGGAAAGTTATCTGAATACAATCAACCTTGGTCAGAACTGTCTGGGTGTACAGGCTGCTGCAAAAAGATATTTTGGAAAAGATGTAAACGACCTGACCTTATCCGAATCTGCAGTAATTGCCGGTATCACACAAAATCCATCAGGATATAATCCAATCACGAATCCTGAGGATAACGCCAAACGTCGGGACAAAGTATTAAAAGATATGCTGGAGCAAGGCTACATTGATCAGACTGCCTACGATGAGGCTAAGGCTGATGATGTCTATTCAAGAATCCAGACCGTCAACAACACGGTTACGGATGACAACCCGTACAGTTATTTTGTAGACGCCCTTGCACAGCAGGTAATGCAGGATCTGAAGGATCAGCTTGGCTATACAGATACACAAGCATACAACGCAGTATACAGTGGCGGATTAAGTATATACTCTACTCAGAACCAGACGATACAGCAGATCTGTGATGAAGAGATGAACAATGACGCTAACTACCCTGGTCTAAAAGAATATGGTCTGGACTGCGCGATTACCGTTACCAGAGCAGACGGAAGCGTAGAGAATTACAGTTCCGGTCATATTAAACAGTATGTAAAAGCGGCTTATGGAGATGAGCAGGGACTTCTCTATTCCAGTGAAGAAGCAGCCCGTGCAATGGTTGAAGAATGGAAATCAACGATCGCACAGGAAGGCGATACGTACGATGAAGTAATCAATATCACACCTCAGCCACAAGCTTCTGTCACTATTATTGACCAGACCACAGGTCAGATTAAAGCAATGGTCGGTGGTCGAGGCGCGAAAGCAACCAGCCTTGGGCTGAACCGTGCTTACAAAGGCTCCACAAGACAGCCTGGATCTTGCTTTAAGATTCTTGCTTCTTATGCTCCCGCATTAGATTCCTGCGGAAAGACATTGGCTACCATTATCAAGGACGAGCCTTATACATTGAAATCCGGACAGAATCTTAGGAATGCGAATGGACGCTATGGCGGAGACACAACAATCCGTAAAGCAATTACATGGTCTATCAACGTATGTGCAGTAAAATTAAGTGATGAGATTACTCAGGAACTTGGCTTCGAGTACTGTGAGAAATTCGGTATTTCTTCTCTTGTAAAGAACAAAGAGATTAATGGTGATATCTACAGTGATATCTCACAGACCCTGGCTCTTGGCGGTATTACCGATGGTGTTTATAACTATGAGATGTGCGCTGCTTATGCCACAATTGCTAACGGCGGTGTCTACCATACACCAACTCTGTATACGAAGATTCTTGACCATGACGGCAATGTACTGCTGGAAGGTACAGGAGAGACTCGTACCGTCATCAAAGACAGTACCGCTGCTCTTCTCACAAGTGCAATGCAGGATGTAGTTAATTCCGGTACAGGTACTGCCTGCCAGTTAGATAACATGCCAGTTGCAGGTAAGACGGGTACAACCTCTTCTAATAAGGACTTATGGTTTTGTGGATTTACACCATATTACACATGTGCTGTATGGGGTGGCTATGACGATAATAAAGAATGTAACTATGATACCAACTTCCGTTTCCGCATATGGAGAAGTATTATGAGCCGAGTGCATGCGGGGCTGGAACCAAAAGACTTCACGATGCCGGCATCTGTTGAGAAGAAGACGGTCTGCTCCATCAGCGGTTTGCTTGCTGTCGATGGCAGTTGCCCTGGAATTACGGAATATTTCGCAACGGATACACTGCCTACTGAGCGTTGTCCTGGACATGCTTCCTCGGAGCCTGAAGATGAAGAAGGCGAAGATGATGGTAATGATCCAGAAAATCCTACAACACCTACAACTCCGAACGGCGGTACAACACCAACTCAGCCTACAATTCCGGAGCAACCGACAACTCCGGAACAGCCTACAGATCCATCCGGAGGCGGCGGTGCTGAAGGCGGTGCCCAATAGAATACTACAGAATAAAAAATCAGCAGAATCACATATGATGATTTTGCTGATTTTATTATTCTATTATTAATCCTTAAGCACTGTATTCTACAGGATCAACTTCGCTGCTCCACAGATTCCTGCATCATTGCCAAGCGTAGCCAACACAAATTCTGTCTCCTTATTAGCAAAGAATGCCTTCTCCTTAAAATATTTCTCCACATATCCAAGAAGAATCTCTCCTGCCTTGGACACGCCACCACCAATTACAATCACCGCCGGATCTGTAACTGCCGCAAGATTCGCCATCGCATGACCCAGATAAGAACCGAATTCCTCTACAATCTCTTCTGCTACTTTATCACCATCTTTTAACGCATCAAATACCGCTTTTGCACTAATCTCCTGTCCTCTTAACAGAGACGCAGCATCATCTGCCTGAAGCCTCTTATTCGCAAGTCTGGTGATTCCTGTCGCTGATGCATACTGCTCCAGACATCCCTGATTACCGCATCCGCAATGATCTGTCTCCTCGTAATTCACACACAGGTGACCAATCTCTCCGCCTGCTCCATGCGCACCTACAAGCGGCTGTCCATTCACGATAACACCGCCGCCGACACCGGTTCCTAATGTTACCATGATCATATTCTCCTGCCCTTTTCCTGCACCCAGCCACATCTCGCCAAGTGCTGCCACATTCGCATCATTGCCTACCGCAACCTTCATGCCTGTCAGTTCTTCCATCTCACGGCGTACTTCTTTATAGCCCCAGCCAAGATTCGCCGTATTCTGTACGATTCCCTTCGCGTCTACCGGCGCCGGAATTCCGATTCCAATTCCAGACATCGAAGAGGCGTCAATCCCTTTCTCCTCTATCTTCTGCTTCAGAGATTCCGCTACGTCCGGAAGAATTGCCTCCCCCTTATTCTCAGTTCGGGTCTTGATCTCCCATTTATCCAGAAGTTCGCCATCCGTCTTAAAAAGCCCTATTTTAACCGTTGTTCCACCAATATCCACACCAAAACAATATTCCATAGCCATATATCCTCCTATTTTCTTGTAAGATTCTGCTGTACACGCTTATACAGTTCCTGAGCCGCATTATATCCCATCTTCTTCTGTCTGTGGTTGATTGCAGCTGTCTCAACAATAATCGCCAGGTTACGTCCCGGACGGATCGGAAGCTGATGGCATACTACCTTATTGCCTAAGAATTCCGTATACTCTTCTTCCAGCCCCAGGCGGTCATACTTCTTCTCTTTGTCCCAGTCTTCCAGTGTAATGACAAGATCAATGTTCTGCGTCTCTCTTACACTCTGCACACCAAATAACGTCTTAACATCCACAATACCAATTCCACGCAATTCAATGAAATGTCTTGTAATATCCGGTGCCGTTCCAACCAGTGTCTCATCACTCACCTTCCGAATCTCTACCACATCATCACTAACAAGACGATGTCCACGCTTAATCAGTTCCAGTGCCGCCTCACTCTTACCGATACCACTTTCGCCCATGATCAATACGCCAACACCATATACCTCGACCAGAACACCGTGGATAGAAATACAGGGTGCCAGTTCAACATTCAACCAACGGATAATCTCTGCCGTGAATTCAGAGGTCTTCTTATCCGTACTATAGACTGGAACATTCTCCTTCTCAGCCATCTCAAGAAACATCGGCTCCGGCTGCAGGCTTCGTGAAAATACCACACATGGAATCTGATAAGAAAGGAATTGTGCATAGATCTCTTTCCTATGTTCTTCATCCATCTTCTCCAAAAATGTATATTCCACATATCCGATCAACTGGACACGGCTGGAATCAAAATGTTCGAAATATCCAGCCAACTGTAATGCCGGTCTGTTAATATCCGGAATTGTAATCTTGATATCCGACACTTCAACGTTAGGAGTGAGATTCTTAAGATTCATCTTCTCTATCACTTTTTTTAATTCAACTTTACTCGCCATAACCTTCTCCTTCATATCTTATTCGTTGCCGGCAAGAGCCTTCACGCTACTCATTGCCCATAAGCATAGTATAGCATATTAATGGAAAAAGTTGTACACATCCTGGGCTGATTTTTCATTCATTGACGGAAGTTCCTTCAATTGTTCTACGGTTGCATTCTTGATTGCTTCTATATTCTCAAAATGCCTCATCAAGTCCTTCCTTCTGGCCGGTCCCACCCCCGGAATATCATCCAGAATAGAATGTACCTGTCCCTGGCTTCTCAACTGTCTGTGGAACGTAATCGCGAATCTATGTGCTTCATCCTGAATTCTGGTAATCAACTTAAAACTCTCTGAATTCCTGTCTATGGGAATCTCCACATTCTGGTAATACAGCCCTCTGGTGCGATGGTTATCGTCTTTTACCATGCCGCAGACCGGGATATTCAACCGAAGGCTGTCCAGCACTTTTAGCGCTACATTCACCTGTCCTTTCCCACCATCCATCAGGATCAGATCCGGAAACGCAGTAAATCCTCCCAGATCTTTCCCCTCTTCCTGCTCCCTCATACCATGTTCAAAACGTCTGGTCAGAACTTCCTCCATGCTGGCATAATCATCTGCCCCTTGCACGCCTTTAATCTTGAACTTACGATAATCATTGCGTTTTGGCTTCCCTTTCTCATAGACCACCATAGATCCTACAGAGGCAAATCCATTGGTATTCGAGATATCATATGCCTCCATCCGCACAATTCCGGTTAATCCAAGCATTTTTTCCAATTCTTTTACAGCGCCTATGGTTCTTCCTTCTTCTCGTTTCAGTCGCTCTTTATCTGTGCTTAAGACCAATGCCGCATTCTTCTTCGCCAGTTCAACCAGTTTCTCTTTCGTCCCCTTTTTTGGAACTCTGAGATGAACACGGTGTCCCTGCCTCTTAGAAAGCCATTCTTCAATGACTGCCAGATCCTCAATCGTCTCCGGAAGCATTAATTCTGCCGGAATATATGGCGTTCCCGCATAGAATTGCTTAATAAAACTGGATAGAATCTCACTTTCCGTCTCTCCTTTTGCAATCTTCAGATAAAAATGGTCTCTTCCAATCAGCCTGCCGCCGCGGATAAAGAAGACCTGAACCACCGCATCTTCCTCTTCAATTGCAGCCGCAAGGATATCTCTGTCATCTCCTGCCGTATCCGTAATCTTCTGCTTCTGGGCAATCTTCTGGACACTGGAGAGTAATTCCCGGTACTCGATCGCCTTCTCGAATTCTAACGCCTCCGATGCCCCTTGCATCTTCTCTTCCAGTTCTTTCAATATCACATCATAATTTCCATTCAGGAAATGAATCACCTCCTGAATCGACTTGCGGTATTCGTCCTTGGAAATATATCCCTGGCATGGCGCTTTGCACTGATGAATATGATAATTCAGACACGGTCTTTCTTTCCCGATATCCTTCGGAAGTTTCCGGTTGCAGCTGCGGACATGATATAATTTTCGAATCAATTCTATCGTATCCTTTACTGCACCTGCACTAGTATAAGGTCCAAAATACCTGGACTTATCCTTCACCATCCGTCTTGCCATCATAACTCTTGGATAGGGTTCATCTACTGTCACTTTAATAAATGGATAGGTCTTATCATCCATCAGCATCGTATTATACTTCGGTCTGTGTTCTTTGATTAGATTGCACTCCAATACAAGTGCTTCCAGTTCCGAATCCGTTACGATATATTCGAATCTTGTGATGTGGGTGACCATCTGCTCGATCTTAACCCCTTTGTTGCGGCTGCTTTGGAAATACTGCCGCACACGGTTCTTAAGGCTGATTGCCTTCCCTACATAGATAATATCATCTCTTTCATCATGCATGATGTATACGCCAGGCTTTCCTGGCAGTTTCTTCAATTCTTCCTGAATGTCAAACATGATTCCCCTCCCGTGCTGCATATACTAATAACATGCTACAAGAGTCCACAAACCCATAGGATTTGCGGACTCCACTCCTTACTACCTCTGACAAAATCTATTGCCTGCTGATGTTGTCTACATCACTTCTGATGCTGCCTCTGCTGGTGCTGTCTCAATCTCTTCTGATACCGTCTTTTCTGGTGCTGTCTCAATCTCTTCTGATGCCGTCTCTTCTGGTGCTGTCTCAATCGGATTCATCGCAATACGCTCTTCTGTCTTCTCGCCTTTTGCCTCCGGATCAATTCCCTCTACCTCATGGAAAATCTCCATGAATTCTTTACCAGTAATTGTCTCTTTCTCAATCAGGAAGTCTGCAATCTTGTCCAGCGCATTCCTATGCTCATTCAAAAGGCGTTTGGCTTCTTCGTAAGAATCCTTCAGCATCTTCATAACTTCTTTATCAATCTCAGAAGCCGTCTCCTGACCACAATTGCTTACCGGTCTTCCATCCAGATAACGGTTCTGAATAGATTCCAAACCAATCAATCCGAATTTCTCACTCATACCATACTGAGTAATCATGGCTCTTGCGATACTTGTCGCTTTCTCAATATCATTGGACGCTCCCGTTGTAACCGTATCAAAAACAATCTCTTCCGCCGCACGACCTGCCAGCATGCCAACCAGCATTGCTTCCAGTTCCTTCTTCGTATTCAGGAACTTCTCTTCTTCCGGCGTCTGCATGACATATCCCAATGCTCCCATGGTTCTTGGCACAATGGTAATCTTCTGTACTGGTTCTGAATCTTTCTGAAGCGCACTCACAAGCGCATGACCGACTTCATGATAAGAGACGATTCTTCTCTCCTCCTGACTCATAATACGATCCTTCTTCTCTTTTCCAACCAGTACCACCTCAACTGCCTCGAACAGATCTGCCTGAGATACTGCATTTCTTCCATTCTTAACGGCATTAATCGCCGCTTCATTAATCATATTAGCAAGATCAGAGCCTACTGCTCCGGAGGTCGCCAGTGCAATTGCTTCCAGATCTACCGTCTCATCCATTCTGACATCTTTGGAGTGTACCTTTAACACGTCAATTCTTCCCTTAAGATCCGGCTTCTCAACGATAATCCGGCGGTCAAAACGCCCCGGACGCAAGAGTGCCGGATCCAGGATCTCCGGACGGTTCGTTGCTGCCAGAAGCACAAGCCCCTTATTGCTTTCGAAACCATCCATCTCAGCCAGCAGCTGGTTCAGCGTCTGTTCACGCTCATCGTTACTTCCCAACTGATTATCACGGCTCTTACCAATCGCATCGATCTCATCAATAAATATAATACAAGGTGCCATCTGCTGTGCCTGCTTGAACAGATCTCTTACCCTTGATGCACCTACACCCACATACATCTCCACAAAAGCTGAACCACTTAATGAGAAGAACGGAACTTTCGCTTCGCCTGCAACTGCCTTGGCAAGCAGTGTCTTACCGGTTCCCGGAGGTCCGACAAGCAGCGCACCTTTCGGAAGTTTCGCTCCTACGCTGGTATATTTGCCCGGATTATGCAGGAAATCTACGACCTCCTGCAGGGATTCTTTGGCTTCATCCTGCCCTGCTACATCCTTGAATGTAACTCCTGTCTGCTTCTCTACGTACATCTTAGCATTGCTCTTTCCGATTCCCATCATGCCGCCGCCCTTAGACATCTTGCGTGTCATCCATGCGATTAAGCCTATCAGCAGCAGAAGCGGCAGAAACGTTGCCAATGCCTGCGCAACAAGATAAGAAGTGTTGTCCGGAATCTCCTGGCTGAACTTAACACCTGCCTCATCCAGTTTCTCAGGAAGCGAATCATCTCTCACCACGCCAGTATAATACTCTTTGGCTGGCTTCTTGTCATTTTCCTGCTTCTCTGTGATCACAATCTTGTCATTCTGAATCACAACTTCTTCCACTTTTCCTTCATCTACCATCTTAAGGAATTCATCGTAACTGATCTCGCCTTCATCGCTGGGTCTTTGAAACCGAAACAAAAACATAACCAGTATCGTTGTAATTAATGTTACTAATATAATAAAGGATATGCCTTGCTTATTATTGTTATTATTTTTTTTGTTCTGGTTGTCCATTTTTTTCCTCCTGTACTACCCTTTCATTATAAGGACAGCCTACTTAGAAATCAATAAAAACATTATGAAAAGATTGTAAACTCCCTATATTCTGTAGTATACTTTGAATAATAGTGCTTATACTTAAAGCGTAATATTTTAAATAGAAAAACAAGGGGAATGAGTACATATGAAACTAGGATTTGATAATGAAAAATACCTTCAGATGCAGTCTGCTCATATCCAAGAACGGATTGAACAGTTCGGCCACAAACTATATCTTGAATTCGGAGGCAAATTATTCGACGATTATCACGCTTCCAGAGTATTGCCTGGCTTCCAGCCTGACAGCAAGCTCCGTATGTTAAAACAACTCTCTGACCAGGCTGAGATTGTAATCGTCATCAGTGCGGAAGATATCGAGAAGAATAAGATCAGAGGGGACTTGGGAATCACTTATGATTCGGACGTTCTCCGTTTGATGTCCGTATATCAGGAGCATGGGCTCTATGTCGGAAGTGTTGTGATCACGAAATTCCGTGGTCAGGAAAGCGCCAGCCTTTTCAAAAATCGTCTGGAAAAACTCGGCATTAAAGTATACCGCCATTATGTGATTCCGGGCTATCCTTCAAATGTTCCTCAGATCGTAAGTGATGAGGGCTATGGCAAGAATGATTATATAGAAACTTCCCGTCCGCTGGTGGTTATCACAGCACCAGGTCCCGGAAGCGGCAAGATGGCTGTCTGCCTGTCCCAGTTATACCATGAACACAAACGCGGTATTTCCGCAGGATATGCCAAGTATGAGACATTTCCGATCTGGAACATCCCATTAAAGCATCCGGTGAATCTGGCATATGAGGCAGCGACCGCCGATCTGAATGATATTAATATGATAGATCCGTTCCATCTGGAAGCCTATGGAAAGACTACTGTAAACTATAACCGGGATGTAGAGATCTTCCCAGTCTTGAGAGCGATGTTCCAGCAAATCTACGGCGAAAGCCCCTACAAGTCTCCAACTGACATGGGGGTAAATATGGCTGGGAACTGCATCTGCGATGATGAGGTCTGCAAGGAAGCTTCCTGTCAGGAGATTATTCGAAGATATTATGACTCTCTGAGACGACTGCTCATCGGTGCATGTCCCGATTCCGAAGTATGCAAGATCGAGATGTTAATGAACCAGGCAGGAATCACTGTTCATGACCGTCCAGTTGTAGATGCTGCCCTGAAACGCGCCGAAGAGACAGACGGACCTGCCGCAGCGCTGCAGCTTCATGACGGACGCATGATTACCGGTAAGACTTCCAACCTCTTGGGTGCTTCTGCTGCACTTTTGCTGAACGCTCTGAAGGAACTGGCAGGCATTGACCATGAACGCCATGTCATTTCCCCGGAAGCCATCGAACCAATTCAAAAATTAAAAACCTTGTATCAAGGCAGTAAGAATCCACGCCTTCATACGGATGAAGTTCTGATTGCACTGTCCG
Source organism: Bariatricus sp. SGI.154 (assembly GCF_050313795.1). Lineage (NCBI taxonomy): Bacteria > Bacillati > Bacillota > Clostridia > Lachnospirales > Lachnospiraceae > Bariatricus > Bariatricus sp. SGI.154. The sequence goes on along the minus strand of NZ_JBNPMC010000020.1, from coordinate 16,721 downwards.
TCAGTGCTGCGACCGATCCAATCGCCAAGCGTGCACTGGATCAATTACCGAACTTAAAAGGCTGCCAGGCGCATACCTCCGTTATGGTAGGCTCCGTAGATATGAAGCAATTTAAGAAATTATCCATACAGGCTACTTTTGAAGCAAAGTACGAAAAAAACTCTGTATTTTTCGGTGAAAAGGGTGTATAATTCTAAAGTATTTTTTTAGAATTACATATAAGGACACAAATTGATTCAACTGAAGGAGGAAATTATGGCAGTAAAATACGTATTTGTTACAGGTGGTGTTGTATCAGGACTTGGAAAAGGAATTACGGCCGCATCTCTTGGCCGCCTGTTGAAGGCTCGCGGTTATACTGTGACCATGCAGAAATTCGATCCTTACATTAATATTGACCCGGGTACTATGAACCCTGTTCAGCACGGAGAAGTATTCGTAACCGATGACGGTGCCGAGACTGACCTTGACTTAGGACACTATGAAAGATTCATTGATGAAAGTCTGGGGAAGAATTCTAACGTTACGACCGGCAAAATCTACTGGTCTGTTCTTCAGAAGGAACGCCGGGGAGATTTCGGCGGAGGGACCGTACAGGTAATCCCTCACATCACAAATGAGATCAAGGACCGTTTCTACCGTAACCCTGCCGCTGAAAATACGGAAATTGCCATTATCGAAGTCGGCGGAACCGTTGGTGACATCGAAAGTCAGCCTTTCCTTGAAGCCATCCGCCAGTTCCAGCATGAGAAAGGACGTGAAAACGTCATCCTGATTCATGTTACACTGATTCCTTACCTGCGCGCATCTCAGGAGATGAAGACTAAGCCTACCCAGGCAAGCGTAAAGGATCTCCAGGGTATGGGAATCCAACCGGATATTCTTGTATGCCGCTCCGAACATCCTCTTGATGTTGGAATTAAAGATAAGATTGCTCTCTTCTGTAATGTACCATCTAAATACGTATTGCAGAATCTGGATGTAGAATATCTGTACGAGGCTCCTCTTGCTATGGAAGAAGAGAATCTGGCAGGAGTTGTCTGTGAATGCCTGCATCTGGACTGTCCGGAACCGGACTTAAAGGATTGGAGAGAGATGGTGGATTACCTGAAGAATCCGAATACCGAAGTAACTGTTGCTTTGGTTGGAAAATACATCCAGCTCCATGACGCATATATCAGCGTAGTAGAGGCTTTGAAGCATGGAGGTATCTTCAGCCGTGCAACTGTAAATATCAAATGGATTGATTCTGAGACCGTAACAGCAGATAACGTAGATGAGATACTGGGAGATGTCAGCGGTATCCTTGTACCGGGAGGCTTCGGCAATCGCGGAATCGACGGCAAATTGGAAGCAATCAAATACGCCCGTACGCACAATGTCCCATTCTTAGGACTTTGTCTTGGAATGCAGCTGGCAATTGTAGAATTCGCAAGAAATGTTCTTGGATATAACGATGCACATAGTGCAGAACTTGATTCCCATACAACACATCCGGTTATCCATATCATGCCGGAGCAGATTGGAATTGAAGATATCGGCGGCACTTTGAGACTTGGAGCTTATCCTTGTGTGCTTAACAAATCTTCCAAAGCGTATAAACTTTATGGCACAGAAGAGATTAAAGAACGTCATCGGCACCGTTATGAAGTAAATAATGATTTCCGTGACGATCTGTCATCCCACGGTATGATGCTCTCCGGTTTGTCTCCGGATGGCAGAATTGTAGAGATGATTGAGATTCCGGAACACCCTTGGTTTATTGCAACCCAGGCACATCCGGAATTGAAATCCAGACCGAACAGACCTCATCCATTGTTCCGTGGATTTATCGAGGCGGCGCTTGAGTATAAGAGCGAGAAGTAATTTAATAGAGTGTACGCATTTCATCGAAAAAGCATATCCCACGCAAACGGGGCAACATTACGGTGAACTAACTGCTAACTGCGACTAAGACATTCGGGAGAGCCCTCATGCCTAAGTCTCTGTAAGCAGTGGATTTCACCTCCATTAAAAACGCCCCTGAATTGTTTGCTTAGGGATATGCTTTTTCTCTGACGCATTTCAGGGCTTCGGATACTACCTGGTGCATGTCGTAATAGCGATACATACCGAGGCGTCCGCCGAAAATAACGTGAGATTCTCTGGCTGCGAGGGCTTTATACTGTTCATATAGCGCATTATTCTTCTCGTCGTTCATTGGATAATAGGGTTCTTCTCCTCTTGACCAGGAAGCGGGGTATTCGCGGGTGATTACGGTCTTGGGATTGGCTGGTGTGGCTGTGTTTCCATAGCCGCCCTGGCATCTGTATTCAAAATGCTTGTGCTCTATGATCCTGGTGTATGGGATCTCGTATTCTGTATAGTTGACTACGGCGTTACCCTGATAGTTTTCTACATCAAGTGTCTCGGTCTCGAATCTCAGGCTTCGGTATTCTAATTCGCCGTAGCAATAATCGTAATAGGCATCAATCATTCCGGTGAATACGATGTCTGTGGCTTCGGCTTCTAATGCCTGGCGGTTCTGGAAGAAGTCTGTCTCGAGACGCACTTCGATTCCTTCCAGCATCTTTTCTATGATCTGGGTGTAGCCGCCTACCGGGATGCCCTGGTATTTGTCATTAAAATAGTTATTATCATAAACGAATCGTACCGGGAGGCGTCGAATGATGAAACTTGGGAGTTCAGTTGCTCTCTTGCCCCATTGCTTCTCCGTGTAGCCTTTGACCAGTTTCTCGTAGATATCTCGTCCTACCAAAGAGATCGCCTGTTCTTCTAAGTTCTGAGGATCCGTGATTCCCGCCTCTTTAATCTGGCGTTCAATAATCTCTCTTGCCTCGGATGGCATGGAGATTCCCCACATCTTGCTGAATGTATTCATATTGAATGGAAGATTATATAATTCATCCTTGTATCTGGCAACCGGGCTGTTGGTATAACGATTGAATTCTGCAAACTGCTGAATATAATCCCATACCTCTTTGTCTGAAGTGTGGAATATGTGAGCACCATATTCATGTACCTGGATTCCTTCCACTTCTTTTGTATAGATGTTACCACCGACATGGCTGCGCCGGTCAATGACCAGCACCTTCTTTCCTGCCTTTTTTGCTTCGTATGCGAAAATGGAGCCGAATAATCCGGCACCTACGATTAGATAGTCATATTTCATCTTATTATCCTTTCTTGTCTTATGTGTCTCTTACTTGTACTACCATACGGTATCAGATTTCACTTGCAATATTCTTTATTATTCCACAAATGCTATCTATATACAAGCCATTTTCAACAACTGGTCTCATCACCCCACCAGGCATGGCTGCCACGATCGGTTCGTTTCACCAGCAGTTTGCAGTCAATCTGCTCTTTCAACTCATTCACATGAGAGATGATTCCAACCAGACGTTCCTCGTCCGCCAGATTATTCAGAACCTTGATAGCCTGCTCTCTTGCCGCATCATCCAGTGAACCAAAGCCCTCGTCTACAAACATGGTGTCCAGACGGATTGCGCCTGCGGTATTCTGGACAATATCTGCGAGCCCAAGCGCCATTGACAAGGATGCCATAAAAGACTCTCCGCCAGACAGGGTCTTCACATCTCTTACGGAGTCACTGGCCATATGATAGACATCCAGATCAAGTCCTGCCTGTCCCTGGCTTCCGAGATTCTTCACTTCTCTGCACTGCAAGATGAATTCATTGGATGTCATCTGCACCAGCCTCTTATTGGCTGCATAGATAATCTGCTTAAAATACTGCCGCTGGACATAGGTCTCAAAATCCAGTTTTACTGTTCCACTCAAACTCCCGTTTGCAGTTCTGCTCAGATTCCCCATCAGTTCATACTGCTTCTGCAGGTCACCTTTCTTTTCGAAATGGCGTTTTAACTGCTCTCTTACCTCTCTGTTCTTCTTATTCATACTGTACAGACGCATGTATTCATCCTGCTCCTTTTTCTGCATCTGGCTGGTCTGATTCATTTCTTCCTGAATCTTTGTAAGATCCACCACTGCTTTACCTTCCAATTGTTCCTCCAGCGACTTTCTGCGTCCGGACACTTCACCAACTCGTGTTTCATAAGAACGGAGGCTTTCTTCTAGCAAAGCCATATCCTTTGGATTCATCTTGCCCATATGATATTCAGTTTCATCTTTAAAATCCTGTTCCCGAAGCACCGTATAGAACACATCCTTTTGCTTCTCTTCTTCTGCCATCTGATCCACAAGTGCTTCCTGGCTGCTTTTCTTCTGCCCCTCTAACTGCTTCATTGTCTCTACGGATCGCTGTTCTTCTTGACTGGCACGTACATATTCCTTTCTTGCATTCTCCATATCAGTCTGCAGTTTCTCCAGACGCTCCCCAGCTTGTTTTCGCGAAGGCAACGGCAATCTCTCACTCTTGGTTCGGATCTCAGATTCCAACTGCTTTAAGGTCAGCAGCACCTCTGCCAGTCTAGCCTCTCCTTCAGCATAGATTACTTCCAAATCATTCAGTTCCTTTTGGAGTTCTTGCAGTTCCTTCTTCGCATGCTCGAATTGCTCAGCCTGCATTCTCATCCGTTTAAGTTCATCGCTAAACTGGTCTGCTTTATACTCACAATCTGTAATACTCTTCTGTATACGGACTGCTATTTCTTGCTTTACAATTTCCGCCTTTACTTCGTCTTGTCCTTCCCGTTTCACGTTCTCCTGGTCTATCGGAACTTCCCTGGCGATTCTCCGGTATTCCCTGTCAAATGTCTCCCATTCCACCTGATATCGAACCATAAGTTCCCGTAATGCAGCTGCCGTAGTATCCCGATTAACTTCTGCCCTGTCTCTACTCTCTTTTGCCAGTTCTACTTCTTTTTGAGTAGGCGCACCTTCCGATAATCTTCGAATTGCCGGATGCTCACAAGATCCGCACACCGGACAGGGCTTCCCTGCTTCTAACTGCCCGGCAAGAATTCCTGCCTGTTCTTCCATAAATGCCTGATATTTCTCTTCATAAGCCAACAGTTCTTTCAGGTATTTTCCCTGCTCCCTCTCAGACTCCGCCTTTCTTTTCCGGCACGTTTCTTCCATGCCTTCAATTTCTCTCCACCGAGTTCTCAACCGCTTTAATTCTTCAAGCCGGTTCTTCTGCTGGGTTACCCGCAACTGAAGCCCTTCCATCTTTCCACTACTTCCTGCATATTCCTCCTGAATCTGTTCTGCCTGTAACTTTCGTTGATTTAATACATCCAAACTGTGCTTGATCTTCCCTTGCTGTTTCTGCTTATCTGCCTTCTCCTTTTCCCCCTCTGAATACTGCTTCCTCAACTGCTCAATCTGGTCATATTGGGGCAATGCATCCTGTATCCGAATAATCTCTGCCACATTCTTTTTTTCAATTTCTTTATATTCCTGTTCCTTTTGCGCTTTCGTCTTTTTCAATTCTGCTGCCCGGATTCTGGCTGCGTCTAATTCACGGCCAATATCTTCCAATACTTTATGGTTCTTCTCTATCATTTCCTGAAGATGATCAAGCCGTGTCTCCTGCAATGCCACCTTTTCTGCCCGCTTCGCAGTTTTAAACTTCTCTTGGATCTTTTGGTATTCGCCTCGCTCCTCCAAAAGTTTCTCACTTAATTTTTTGACACTCTCCAGCGAAACAAATAACTGATTCAGAGTCTCCCCCTCTTTCTTCCTTCCATTTAATTCATCCAACTGCCCCTGAAGCACTTCTGCCGCTTTCTTTTTGGATTTCTCCAGACTAAGTCCTTCTTTCATAATATTCTTCAGAACTTCCATTACTTCTTCATATGGCACGACAGACAATTCTTTAAACTGCCCCCACTTTTTTCCGGCCTCTGAATCCCCGTCATATTCCACCCGGCTCATCTCCTGCTTTACATCCCGCAGATTATCCTCCAACTGATAATAGAGTTGCCCCGACTTTCTCTTCAACTCCTCCTGTACCCGATAATATAACCCGGTGTGGAATATCCTGGAAAATATTCTTTTGCGCTCTTTGGATTCTGCATGGAGAAGTTTTAGGAAATCTCCCTGGGCAATCATGGCAATCTGCGTAAACTGATCTGCATCCAATCCCATAATCTCTACAATCTTCTGATCCGTATCACGCTTCTTACCGTGATAGGTGCTGCCATCCGGAAGGATCAGTTCCACTTTCGGAGTCTCCTTTACGTAACGCGGCGATCCGTCCGCATACCGACGTTTTCCAATCCTGGTATATTCCGGATTCCTGCGAATCGTATAGATCTCTTCCCGATAGGAAAATGTATACTCCACATACGTATCCGTATCTTCGGATGCATACTGGCTCCGCATCATATTCCCATCCCGCTTTCCACCGCTCGTCTGGTCATACAAAGCATAGGTAATCGCATCGAATATGGTTGTCTTCCCCGCTCCTGTATCACCGGTAATCAGAAATAAGCCATGCTGTACTTTCTCAAAATCTATAACTTCTTTTCCCGCATATGATCCAAATGCTGACATCACTAACTTGATCGGCTTCACCTCTTACCCCTCCTTTGCATCCTCCAGAATCTCCAGCATAATCTTAATCTCTTCTTCATTCATCGGCTTGCCCTGTATCTCCTGGTAGAAATCAGCAAAACTCTCCAAAGGATCCTTCACCACCAGTTCTTCATCCATTTCCTGCAACTTATTCCTGGTTCTGGTATTGTCTACACGTACCTCCAGAATATGAGTGAAGACCTTCTCCAACTGTTCTTTCGGCTTATACGGATCGATCTCATCCGTTAAAGTCACGCTGATATAGTCATCCTTCTCTGATTCTAATGCCTGATCCAGTATCTCCCTCAGACTTCCCCTCTTCTTTTGCACATTCCGAATCGGATGGAGAGGCAGCAATTCAATCTTCGGCTCTTTACCGTTCTCCTCTAGTGTTACAACAGTGAGCGTCTTCTTATGTTTCCATTCACTGACTGAGTATTTCAGCAAAGTTCCGCAATAACGGATATGATGCGCTCCTACAGTCTGTGGACCGTGTAGATGTCCCAATGCTACATAATCGAAATTCTTCACACTTTCCACATCCACATTATCAATTCCCCCTACGGAAAAGGTCTCCGAATCACAGGTCTCAGGCTTACTTCCTCCGGTATAAAACTGATGAGAAATTAATACATTTCTTTTGCTATTATAATCAATCTTTTCCCTATCCAATAATTTCTTTACTGCCTCTGTATAGGTTTCCGACATCTCTTCTTCAAATACATTTCTTACATAAGAAGGTTTTAAAAACGGCAACAAATAGAAGTCTACTTCTCCATATTCATCCGTCAGCGTCACTTTCTCCATATGCTCCGCACTTGTCGCCGGAGCATTTCCTGCCAGGTGAATCTGGTGCCTCTTTAGAATTGCCGAGGCATACTGAAGGCGCTCCGCCGAATCATGATTCCCACTGATGATTAATATAGGAATACCCGGTTCGATCACAGACAGCCCTGTCAGGAACTCATCAAATATGGTCACCGCCTCTGCCGATGGCACAGATTTGTCATAGATGTCTCCCGCAATCACAATCGCATCCGGATGAAGTTCTTCTGCATAACGAATCACCTCTCCCAGAATCACCTCCTGATCCTCTCTTAAATTGTAATGATGAAGCTGCTTGCCAATATGCAAGTCAGACAGATGAAAAAACTTCATAAAAACAAATCCTTCCTATTTACATCTGAAACTATCTTACACTATAATCTTCTTATCTAGCAAGACTAATTTGCTACGTCTCATTCCCACACCAGGAACATCCCTATATCCACATAGGATGATTCCTGCAATCATTATAAAAATCAATCTAAGGAGTATATATATGTTACGAGAAATAGACATTCATGAAATATCCGATGGTAAGTTCTATGAACTTAACGACATGGTCAAAGCAGACTGCGGCGGCTGCCAGGGCTGTTCTTCCTGCTGCCACGGCATGGGATCATCCATTATCCTGGATCCACTGGACATACACCGCATTTCTACAGGATTAAAGAAATCCTTCGATGAATTGCTGAATGAATACATTGAATTAAATATTGTAGACGGCCTTATCCTTCCGAATCTTAAGATGGCTGGAGAAAAGGAAGCCTGTGCATTCCTGGACAACAACGGGCGGTGCAGTATTCATCCCATACGTCCTGGAATCTGCCGGATCTTCCCGCTGGGACGATACTATGAGAATCACTCCTTCCGGTATTTCCTTCAAGTACATGAATGCCCGAAGCCTAATAAGAGCAAAGTAAAGATTCGAAAATGGATTGACACAGAAGATACAAAAAGATATGAGAAATACGTCTCTGACTGGCACTATTATCTGAAAGAACTGCAGGATTATGTACGGCAAAGCAATCCCGAAAATATTGACAGTATCGTACGGCAATTAAGTCTGTATATCCTGAACCAGTTTTATCGGAATCCATTTCTGCCAGAAGTAGATTTTTACAGTCAGTTTTATACCAGATTAGAAAAAACTGTAAAACCAACAGATATTCTTTCTTAGCAGCGAAGAAAAAGCCCACATTACGGGCTTTTTCTTCATTGGGTGAAATTTATCTATATACGAATGTTCCTCTTGTCTTGCCTTTCATATTCTGAAGTACACCGCCAATGTTCATGATTCGGCTCGCATTCGTAATTGCATAATAACGGCTGCCTCCATCCTCAGGAACGTCGCCGTTCACATGATACCAACTCAAGCCCAGATACAATGTAAATATAAGAAATACAATCGCCGATGTTATCCATACGCCGCTGATCACACCTGCCACAACCGTCATAATAATCGTATAAGCCACTGCGATCCCGAATACATATCTTGCTTTCATAAATAACTGATCCCACGTCTTAGACAACAGGAGCAGAAGAAGTACATAAACAACCATCGCCATCCAGAAGACTGCCAGATATATGCCACTAACCGTTCTATTGACCTCCTCTTGCATCCTTCCTGCTTTGATCATGTTATCTATCAACAGGAATATTCCAGACACCAACGGTGTTAATATCAGTGCTTCAATATGGAAAATAACCGCCTGTATCCTGACGCTGGAAGTCCAATATATGCCAATATAGCAAAATATACTGATGACAAACAACAATATCAGCCAGTTCCATTGATCGAAAACTCCTGACTGCCAGCCAATCGCTTCTGTATCAGGTCCCGTTGACATAAGCAAACCCTTACTCCATATTCCTCCTTTCATACCATTCCCCTGATACTTCAGGAAATAATTACCGAACAAAAGTGCAATCATCACGTTGATCAGATACCCCCAAGAAAGCATCAGTGCCAGATTACGGTTGAGTTGTTTGGGCTGCAGGATTTCCTTCGTAATATCTTCTTTCCAGATCCTCTCAAACTGCTCTTTCCAAGTTTCCTCAGATCCTCCCAGGATCTGTTCATTCACTTCTTCCATCGACAGATTCTGCCACTTGATAGACCGGCACACATCCTCAATCTCTTTCAAATTCTTCTCTTCCTCATAGATCTGCTCCAAACGTCTTCCCATGACTTCATTCAAGGTAATCCTGCCTGTATTCAACTCTTTAATATCTGCAATAGATATTCCCAGTGCCCTTAAAACCTTAATCTGTTCCAGACGCTTCACATCACCCTCAGAATATTCCCGATAATTATTTTCTTGATCTCTTACTGGTGAAAGGAGTCCTTCTTTCTCATAATACCGTATATTAGCTTTTGTTATTCCAACCCGCTTTTCTACATCTTTTATCTTCATATGGATGCCTCCTTTTCCTTTCTGATAGTGCAATTATAAAGGATAAAGTGACTTGAAGGTCAATAGAAAAGCAAAAATCTTTTGTTATTTATTGGGAAACGACTCTTTTTAGATTCTTTGGCAGCATATTGAAACAGGAGAATCTGCCCATACCGACAGTTTCTCCTGTTTTTAAACTTTATAGTATTTAAACCGATCTATGCAAGATACTTTTGAACTGTTGCCCTAACCGCTCCTGGTCCCGCAATCTCTTCTCTGAAAATCTCTTCGATCAACTCACCAATCCCTGCTTCATAAAGATTAATAAAGAATACATTCTCATTCGAAAGAATCCATTTTAACTGATCTTTGAGCGTGGAAGGATCTCCGATCACAATGTCTGCAAGCCTTTCCTGCATCTCTGCTGCCATAGGATCTGGTGCAAGTTCATAAGTATTCCCCTTATCGTCCACACCCAGCAAATAACGAAGCCATCCGGCAATTGCAAGTGGAATTCCGATCAGTTTTTTGGCATCTCCATATTTCTCCACATACGCTCCTACCGTAACACCGAACCGAACTCCAAGTCCCTGGGAAGAGTCGGTACAAAGCCGCAGACAGGTATCGCCAAGATATGGGTTCGGAAATCTCTCATTCATACACTCATCCAGAAAGGCCTTTGGTGAAAGAATACCCGGATCCGGAACCACATCCATTCCTTCACCATAGCCAACCAGCCTTCCAAGTTTCAACATATCTTCATCCCGCATCTCATCCGAGAACAGATCATATCCCAACAGGCACCCATAAGGTCCCAGCGCGGTATGTATAGGATTCAAACACACCGTTACCTTCATTCTCTCAGACTTGTTGACCGTATCCCGGTCTGTCATATAAACGCCTGCTTTTTCCGCCTTTTCTAATGCCGGACGTCCATTTGGGAAATCATCTTCTATTACCAGATACTGCGGTCCTTCTGCATTGACAAACGGAGCAATATACGTTCTCTTGGACGTAATTACCGGCTGCATGTCTTTTACTCCCGCCGCTTCCAATTCATCAGCAATCTTCTCGCTTGGTCTTGGAGTAATCTTATCAATCATTGTCCACGGGAAAGACACCTTTGCTTTATCGTTCACATACGCAGCAAATCCCTCATCTACAAATCCTCGCTTCTTCCACTCCTCCGTCATAGCAAGAACAGACTCTCTTAACTTCTCGCCATTCTGGGAGCAGTTATCCATAGATACCAGCGCAATCGGTATTCCGCCTTTCTGATAACGCTCCAGCAGCATTGCGGTTACAATGCCCATAGCGCCCGTTGCCTTCTCAGGTCCATTTTCAATATCCTTTTCCACGAATCCAAAAAACTCTCCGTCTGCCTTCTTCAAAGCGTATCCCTTCTCTGTAATGGTAAATGATACCATCTGAAGGCTTGGTGCCGCGAAGATCTCTTTCAACCGGTTCCATGCCGCTTCATCTTCATTCTGTGCTTTGATCGCTTCTGTCAGCGATCCCAGAACCTTCTTATCCTGTGTTCCGTCTCCATGAAGGATAACGCTCAGTGCCAGATTATCAAATGGATCATATATCTTATCCACCACATCATAATCAAATGCTTCCACGCAGGTAATGCCCCTGTCTGCCGCTCCATTTTCTAACAGAGTGTCCGCAATTCCTCCCAGAAACACACGGAAAATGTTTCCAACTCCAAAGTGAACCCATACTGGTTCCTTTCTGGTCGCTTCCGCAACAGCTTCAATATCATACCCCGGAAGTACAATACCGGCCTTTTCCCATTCCTCGCGACTCTTTACTCCCTTCAACGTCAGTTCCATGATCTTTCCTCCTTTTATAGATTCATTTTACGTTTAAAATGGTATTTAATTATAGTACCAATTGCTATATTCAAGCTACCATATTTTGATAGGATTGTCAAGCAGCATTTCTCGAAAAGAAAAATGACATAAAGTTTGTCAAGCGTCACCCTATAATAACAAAAGAGATAGTCTCATCTCTGCAAGCAGGATAATCCTATCTCTTCCGTTATTCGCATGGCTTACTTCTGTACAATATTAATAATCTTCTTCGGAACATAGATCTCTTTCACAATCGTTCCTGTCAGTTTGTCTGCAACCGCTTCTTTACCAGCCGCAATTGCATCCTCCTTAGAAATATCCGCTGACACAGAGATTACGGCTCTTGTCTTGCCATTGATCTGTACCGGCACCTGGATCTCATCATCCTTCATAGCCTCTTCATCATAGGTAGGCCATCCAGCATTAAATACGCTTCCCTCATGACCTAACTGCTCCCAGATCTCCTCTGCGATATGCGGAGCAAATGGGGACAGAAGAACTGCCATTGTGGATAACGTCTCTTTATCAATGCCGCCCTCTTTCTTCGCAATCTCAATGAGTTTATTGTTATGCTCCATGAAACCGGAGATTGCTGTATTCAGGCTGAAACTCTCCAGACGCTTTGTAATATCACATACCAGTCTGTGACGCTCTTTGATCATTTCCTTGGTTGCTTTTACGTCTGCTTCCTTGCTGTCCATCACAAGATTCCATACACGCTTTAAGAAACGGTTTACACCGTCGATTCCACGGTCATCCCATTCAGCATCCAGTTCCGGTGGACCTACGAATAATTCGTACATTCTTAAGGAATCACATCCATAATCTCTTACCAGATCATCCGGAGATACTACATTTCCTTTAGATTTACTCATCTTAATACCATTCTTACCAGTGATCATTCCCTGATTGAACAGTTTCTGGAATGGCTCATCAAAGTCTACTGCTCCAATATCGTATAAGAACTTGGTATAGAAACGAGAATACAGAAGATGAAGCACTGCGTGCTCTACACCACCAATATACATATCTACCGGAAGCATCTCATCTGCTTTCTCTCTGGATACCAGTTCTTTATCATTATGGTTATCTACATAACGCAGGAAATACCAGGAAGAACCTGCCCACTGAGGCATGGTGTTGGTCTCACGTTTTGCAGGTTTGCCACATACCGGACAAGTACAATTCACCCATTCTTCGATTCCAGCAAGCGGTGATTCTCCGGTTCCTGTCGGCTCGTAGGATTCTACATCCGGCAGGCGAAGCGGTAACTCTTCCTCTGGTACCGGCACATTGCCGCAATCCGGGCAGTGTACGATCGGGATTGGCTCGCCCCAGTAACGCTGACGGGAGAATACCCAGTCACGCAATTTATAATTCACAGTTGCACGTCCGATTCCACGCTCCTCAATAATGTGAGGTGCTTCTTTCTTAAGAACAGCAGATTCCATTCCATTCCATTCACCAGAATTGATCATAGTTCCACTAGCTTCTGTATAAGCCTCCGTCATATTTTCAATCTCTTCCCCATCCTTGGCAATAACCTGAATAATCGGGATACCGAACTTAGTCGCAAATTCAAAGTCACGATCATCATGAGCAGGTACACACATGATAGCACCTGTACCATAATCAGACAGCACGTAATCAGACAGCCAGATTGGTGTCTTCTCGCCATTTAACGGATTAATTGCATAACTTCCTGTAAATACACCTGTCTTCTCTTTATCCTGCATACGGTCTACATTGGATTTCATAGAAGCCTCGAAAATGTATTTCTCAACTGCTTCTCTGGTCTCGTCCGTTGCAAGGCTTTTTGCCAGTTCATGTTCTGGAGCCAGTACCATGAAGGTTGCTCCATATAAGGTATCCGGTCTGGTTGTATAGACCGTAATCTTCTCATCTCTTCCATCCACTGGGAAATCTACTTCTGCACCGTAAGATTTGCCGATCCAGTCTGCCTGCATCTTCTTAACCTTCTCCGGCCAGTCAAGTTTATCCAGGTCATTTAACAGACGCTCTGCATAAGCAGTAATCTTCAGCATCCACTGACGAAGATTCTTCTTGGTAACCTCTGAACCACAACGCTCACATTTACCATTGACAACTTCTTCATTAGCAAGACCTGTCTTACAGGACGGGCACCAGTTGATCGGAAACTCTTTCTCATAAGCAAGGCCTTCCTTGAACATCTTTACGAAGATCCACTGTGTCCATTTATAGAATTCAGGATCCGTTGTGTTAACCTCTCTGTCCCAGTCATATAATGCTGCAATCTCACCTATCTGACGCTTGATTTTCTTTACATTCTCAGCAGTAGAGATCGCAGGATGTACCCCCATCTTAATCGCATAATTCTCAGCCGGAAGACCGAATGCATCCCATCCCATCGGGTGAATGATGTAGTATCCCTGCTGTAACTTGTATCTGCTCCATACATCGGAGATTACATATCCTCTCCAGTGACCTACATGCAGGCCATTGCCTGATGGATATGGGAACATATCCAAGCAGTAGTATTTCTCACGCTTGCTTCCGTCTTCATTTACTTTGACGTTTACCGGATTCTTCTCCCAGTTCTCACGCCATTTTTTCTCAATCGCCTTATGATTATAAGGTATCTTTGACATCTTATTATTCCTCCTATATTGATTACTTGGTGAGGTTCTTTCGAACCTAGTAAGCAATATACATCTTGCCGACTTGGCGAGGTCCTTTCGAGCCTAGTGGCGCAGATGTTTCCTACTTACTTTACTTGGTGAGGTCCTTTCGAACCTAGTAAAAGCCTTCTCATCTCTAAAGAGACGAAAAGGCTTAAACTTCCGTGGTACCACTCTTTTTCATCCGCATGATCTATCCGCATAACACTCTGGTTACATCCATAGATTCTATGCCGATGCACTCATTACTTCTATAACGGGAATGCCCGCTTCTGCCTATGCTGCTTGATGATATCTTTTTAAAGCGTCACGATTTTCGAATCATCATGCCTTTCACCAGAAGAACTCCGAGGCGAGTTGGGAGATTACGCTAACTGCCTCGCACCATCCGGCAGTTCTCTGATAACGATAGGCTCTTACTACTCCTCATCAACGTTGCTGCAATATTTTTTACTTATTGTATGCTTTCTTATTATATGAAGAATGTTAAAATAAGTCAAGTCCAATCTGCAATTATCGCTGCAACTTAATTTTCATGAAATTTTTCGTAAATTTTTCACGTAAACTTCATATATAAATTTGTAGGCATAAATTATATTTTTTAGGTTGTTCCCTATACTCCTTTAGTGTATAATAGACATAAGCAAATCGTACTGAAACGCTCAGTATAATATGATACATAAAGGAGAGTTTGCCATGGTAAATTTATTAACAGGCCCAAAAGGCAGCGGAAAGACACAACAAATGATCGAGCAGGCGAATCAGAAAGCAAAAACCTGTAATGGAAATGTAGTATTTATCAAAAAGACTCATCGTGATACAGCAAGTGTTGCATTTGATATCCGTACTATCTGTATGGATGATTTCCCGGCAATTACGAACACAGACGAATACATCGGATTCTTATATGGAATGTATAGTTCCAACCACGATATTGAATGTATATTCATCGATGGAATCCTGAAACATGCTGATATTTCTCTGGACAGTATGCCTGATTTTGTAGAGAGACTGAAAAAGATTTCAGCAGAATGCGGCATTGAATTCTTCGTAAGCATCAGCGCAGATAAATCAGATTTATCTGGAATCAGCGAAGAAGGCTGCAGTTACCTGAATTAACATAACACGACAAAAGACAGCGGGCAGCCTGATAAGAGGCTGCCCCTTTTTATGATAAGACGATGAATGAGAAAAAAAATGATAAAAGAACAAGAGATGCCAGAGGTATGAAAAATACTTCCAACACAAGGAATTCCAGAGGGATTAAGGATGCCTCCGGTACCAGGAATTCGAAAGGAATCAAAGCCGCGAAAAACAAACGTGCAAGACGCAGGAAGTTAAAAAGACTGCGCTTGTTATTCTGTGCTCTTTTTCTTATCCTTATATGCCTTGCTCTGGTACTTGGCGTACGGGCAATCGTATCTTTAGTTACCAAATCATCCGACCAGCAGGAACAATCATCTCAATCCACAGACAACACGCAATCCAAGAGTAAGATTGATATTTCCGGTGTTGATGTAGAGGAACTGGTCATTGATAACACTACACCCAAAAATAGCGATAAACCTGTCAAAATTACTGTCAGTTCCATCGGCGACTGTACTCTGGGTACGGATGTGAATTTTAACCAGTCTACCAGCCTGAATGCTTATTATGATAATCAGGGACCAGATTATTTCTTCAAAAATGTCCGTTCGATTCTGGAAGAAGACGATCTATCTATCGTCAATATGGAAGGAACTCTTACGTCTTCTGAAGACCGCCAGGATAAGACATTCGCATTCAAAGGTCCTGCCGAATATGCTAAGATCCTGTCCGGAGGTTCTATTGAAGCCGCTAATATGGCAAATAATCACAGCCATGATTATGGCGAACAAAGTTATACTGATACCCTCAAAGCCCTGGAAGATGAAGGTATCGTCACTTTCGGCTATGAACATGTCAAAATTCTCGATATCAAAGGGGTGAAAGTCGGCGTTACAGGAATCTATGAACTGGCTGAACATCTGGAAAAGAAGCAGCAGGTGAAGGAGAATATTGCCGCCTTGAAAGAATCCGGAGCACAATTGATCATCGTAAACTTCCATTGGGGAATCGAACGGGAATATATACCAAACGATACCCAGAAGCAATTAGCTCATCTAGCAATTGACGAGGGCGCCGACCTGGTCATCGGTCATCATCCACATGTACTGCAAGGTGTGGAAAAATATAAAGATAAGTACATTGCTTATAGTTTGGGGAATTTCTGTTTTGGCGGCAATTCTAACCCCGGAGACAAAGATACCATGATCTTCCAACAGACTTTTACGGTCAGCAAAGATGGGGTTGAAAAAAATGACGATATTAATATGATTCCTTGCTCTCTTTCTTCTGCCAGTGGGTATAATGATTATTGCCCGGTTGTATTGGAAGGTTCGGAGAAGCAGAGGGTGTTGGATAAGATTGAAGGATATAGTAAGGAATTGGGAATTTAGTGC